>NZ_BAAHYP010000005.1:0-117011 GCF_054657495.1 Howardella ureilytica
AATATCCATTAAAAATTTTAAGGACTTCATATCTCCTTTCGTATTATTTTAATACAAAAAACTTATTTTATAACATATATATGTGAACCTGCCTATATGTTGAGCCTGTCTTATTTTGATAAACATACTGAAAGTACATATTATAAAAGAAGCTTAGTTTAGATAAGCGCGACATGTAGCAATTATCACTAATCTCTAACACATCGCGCCTATTTTTATAATATATAATTACTCAAAACTAAACGTTTATAAGCAACAATTAGAATAAGTTGTAAACCTGTGCAAGTGGAAGAACTGTTGCTGGCTCTGAGTATGCCTTCTTACCATCAACTGTAACTTCATATGTTTCAGGATCAACGATGATTTCTGGAGTAGCATCGTTAAGTACCATATCCTTCTTGCCAATGTTACGGCAGCCTTCAACTGGAAGAAGTGTCTTCTGGAGACCGTACTTCTCAGCGATACCAGCTTCAAGAGATGCCTTTGATACGAATGTGAAGCATGTATCAAATACAGCCTTGCTGTCAGCACCGAACATCTTCTTGTAAAGGATTGGCTCACAAGTAGGGATAGAAGCGTTAGCCTCACCCATCTTAGCAGCTGTTACAAGACCACCCTTGATGATGATGTCAGGTCTTGCGCCGAAGAATGCTGGGTTCCAAAGAACGATATCAGCATACTTACCAACTTCAAGAGAACCAACATACTGATCAATACCGAATGTGATAGCTGGGTTGATTGTGTACTTAGCGATATATCTCTTAGCACGGAAGTTATCGTTGTCATTGCCTGCATCTTCTGGAAGAGGTCCAACCTGATCCTTTAACTTAGATGCACACTGCCATGTACGTGTAATAACCTCTGAAGGACGACCCATAGCCTGTGAGTCAGATGACATCATTGAGAATGCACCGATGTCATGAAGAACGTCTTCTGCACCGATTGTCTCAGGACGAATTCTTGACTCAGCGAATGCTAAATCCTCAGGGATGTTCTTGTCGAGGTGGTGGCATACGCAAAGCATGTCAAGGTGCTCGTCAAGAGTGTTAACTGTGAATGGCATTGTTGGGTTTGTTGATGATGGAAGAACGTTTGCAACTGAAGCAACTTCCATAAGGTCAGGAGCATGTCCACCACCGGCACCTTCTGAGTGGAATGTATGGATAGCACGACCAGCGAATGCGTTGATAGAGTCTTCTACGCAACCACACTCATTAAGTGTATCTGTATGGATACAAACCTGAACATCATAGATGTCAGCCTGTCCAAGACAGTGATCGATAGCTGCAGGTGTTGAACCCCAGTCCTCATGAAGCTTAAGACCCATAGCACCAGCCTTGATCTGCTCTGCAAGTGGCTCTTCATAAGCACAGTTACCTTTACCGAGCATACCGATGTTCATTGGATACTGCTCAACTGACTTAAGCATCATTTCGATGTTCCATGGACCAGGTGTACATGTTGTAGCATTTGTACCATCAACAGGACCTGTACCACCACCGATCATTGTTGTGATACCTGAGTAAAGAGCTGTTTCAACCTGCTGTGGGCAAATCCAGTGAATATGTGTATCAATACCACCGGCTGTTACGATGAGGCCTTCACCTGCAAGTGCTTCTGTACCAGGTCCAACGATCATGTTCTCATCAACACCATCCATTGTTCCAGGGTTACCTGACTTACCGATACCTGCAATCTTTCCGTCCTTGATACCGATATCTGCTTTGTAAATTCCTGTTACGTCAAGAATTAAGCAGTTTGTGATTACAAGATCAAGTGCAGCTTCAGATGTAGTGATAGGTGACTGTCCCATACCATCACGAAGTGTCTTACCGCCACCAAACTTTGCTTCATCACCATAAACTGTAAGGTCCTTTTCTACCTCGATAATAAGGCTTGTGTCACCAAGACGAACCTTATCTCCTGTTGTTGGACCAAACATAGATGCATAACTTTGTCCTGATATTTTTACGCTCATAACATCCTCCTATATTTTTAAGCTAAACATTTTATATTTTCGCTTATTTTATTTATGTTCTTTAAAACAATCGATCGTTTAAGGTATAATTATTTGATAAATCCCTTTACCTTAGCGTTTTCAATTGCCTGCTGCTTGTTCTCTTCTGAGATAACACCACATGTTAAATCGTTAAGACCGTAGATACGCTTTGTACCACCGAACTCGCAAAGCTGAACTTCCTTTGTTTCACCTGGCTCAAAACGAACTGATGTACCTGAAGGGATGTCAAGATGATATCCGTATGCAGCAGCTCTGTCAAAGTCAAGGAGCTTGTTTACCTCGAAGAAGTGGCAGTGTGAACCAACCTGAACAGGTCTGTCACCAGCATTTGTAACTTTGATGTTAACTGTCTTCTTGCCAGCGTTAATTTCAATTTCTCTATCTAAAATAATAGCTTCACCGAATTTCATTATGTTGCCTCCTTTTTTAATTACTGGATTGGATTATGAACTGATACAAGCTTTGTACCATCTGGGAATGTACACTCAACCTGAACTACAGCTACCATGTCAGCAACTCCGTCCATAACGTCAGCCTTTGTTAAAAGCTTTGTACCAAGCTGCATTAATTCTGCAACTGTCTTACCATCACGAGCATATTCAAGTATGTTCTTTGTAATTAAAGCAACTGACTCAGGGTAGTTAAGCTTAACCCCTCTGTCTTTTCTTTCCTGTGCTAAAATACCAGCTACGTAAACTATAAGTTTCTCTGTATCCTTATCATTTAAACGCATCTCTTTTCCTCCTTCTCTGGTTTTCAAACATATTCTCAAGCATTTTTCCCAACCCCTTAAGGGGGTTCTCAGCTCTGATTTGCATAATAGCATAAATTAGACATATCGTCAACAAATTAAATTGTATTTTTTTCAATTGTTTTTACGGCTGAAATGCTGATTCTATCTGTGTTTAAGCGGCTTTTTTACCTGTTTTTCCGACATATAATTTTTTTATGTAATAATTTTGTATTTATGGTCAATATTGAATTACATATTACCGGGGTCTTAACATATACAAATGTTGCAAAAAATGTATTGCAATACGGCACATTTACTGCTCTTGTTTATTTTATTAAGTGTGTTTTTTTGTACTTTTTTTGCTTTAATTCTTGAAATATTGCGTAATTGCAACAATTATTAAAAAGTCTATTTTTTACAATTATTTTACCGTTTATTTTTTCCTTCTATATAAGCATTAAAATACCGTTTTTGCCATATTAATTTTCATCGGATATTCTTGCATAGCATATTTCAAAACCAAACGGAGATATAGGCATCATTCCGTACATATATAATATAATTCCGTCGTATTCCGCATAAGTTTCATCCAGAGTATTGCAGAAGAAATCCCTTACCGTTCCCAACTTATCACCCTTTTTAAATTTTTCGTTCACTCTTACGGTAGGGTGCCAGCAGGCATTCTTGTGACATTTTGAATTAACGTATCTCAAATCGCATACATCTGCGGGTTCTTTTTCCGGTTTTACCGGATCCCCTTCAAGAATCCCCAAATGCTTCAACACATTAATAACATCTTTCTTATATAGAATAACATCGTCATCGGAAAGAAGATTGCTATGACCTCTTTCCAGAAGTATTCCCGGAATTCCGTTTACTCCGGCATGATTGTATGCACCTGTTGTGGCAACTGATTTAACCATATATTCGACATTTACGTATTTTGCGGCTTCTCTTGCCGTTTTTACGACTTCATCGCATGCCACTCCGGTATAATAAACATGAGGCGTAATCCATTCGGAATAACACCCGTGCAAATCCATATGAAAATCACAGTGGGATTGAAATTTATCCCACAGTGTCCACGCAATCTTATCTGTAAGCGTTCCGTTCGGATTCGGCGGGAATACTCTGTTTAGATTTTTCCCGTCTATGGGAGTTATGTTCTCCTGCTTTGCTTTAAAGGTCTGCACGCTCACCGGATGAATGATCGCAAGTCTCCCCGATATGTCTTCGGGTTTGAGATCCCTCGCTATCTCACACGCCGCATGAATACCTTCATATTCTCCTCCGTGTATTCCTGCCGTAACAAGAACCGTCTTACCTTCTTTTACACCGTTAATAAATGTTACAGGCATGTATTCTTCACTGTCCGACACTTGAATATAAACCTGCTTCTTTTCTCCGGTCATTATTGTTTGATCCGCTATATTCCATATATTTTCCATATCCGTAATTACACCCTCCCGAATTACATTACGGCAATTCTGAGTAAACATGCTTAATTTACAGAATTGCGTCGATTATTTTAAAATCATATTTTCAAAAATTACAAATTAAAAATCGTATTAATACTTATATAAAGAGATATGATTTTGCTTTGATTATACAACTTTGACCGTTCCGTGCTACCCCCTTACATATAAATATATTCTTTAGTTTACATGGACATACAATCTCCTGATCAAATATTTCTTCATATTGATATCGTTTAACATATTCATGATATTCCTTCATATTAAGTCAGTTTTTGTGCGGATGAAAGTGAAAACATGCAAAATAAGACAATTCGGATAACTCATTCCTATTCATTATAAATAATAAAAACGGCCATAAGCATACATGATGCACAACATGCCTTATAATGCGCACTTGCATCACCTTTGCCTATGACCGTTATCCACGACCGGATTATTTATATAGTATATTTTATTTTATTCCTTCCACGCATATCCACGGTTTTCCGTTATCTGACGTGTGAATTATTACTTTATCGAAACCTGCCTTTAAGAACAGATCCTTAAATTCTTCCACGGTAGGAACAAACATATTGTACTTGCTTATATTTTCCCTGACTTTGTCGTCTAATTTACCGTTTTCGTAAATATCCGTACATATAAAAGCAGCTCCTCCCGGCTTGAGAACTCTTCTTATTTCTTTAAGCCCTCTTAAATGGTTTCCCCAAAAATAAAAACTTTCCACCGATACTATTTTATCGAAACTGTCGCTTTTAAGCGGCATATCGCATACCGTTGCCTCGACAAGCTTAAGCTTTCCGGTTGAGATATCCTCCTTGTTTAGTTTTGCCGTTTCTTCTATTGCAACCGGAGAATAATCCAACCCCACAAGGCTTCCGCTCATTACCTGGGAAGACAGCCTTCTGAGCGTCATTCCTCCGCCGCAGCCTACATCCAGAATTCTGTCGCCGTCGCTTGCTCCGACTATATCGAGCATCCAACCGGACACGGCAAAATGACTGTCATTCATGAGATTGAGCATTTTTACGCCGTACTCTCCGAACGGCTTGGCAGGATTCCCCTCTTCGGTTATACTTTCCGCCGCATTAACGGTTTCACTTAATTTTGCATTTGCCTTTTTTTGGAACTTTTCATTATCTATAATGAATCTCTCATGAATACCTTTACCTATAAGTCCGTTTTCATCATAGGCTTCAACTTCAAATACAAGTCTTCTCCTGTCTATCTCCGTAAGTTTTGAAACACCCGTAACCTTCATCCCTATCGGTGTCGGAGAAATGTGTTCTATATCAACTTTCGTTCCGACAGTACCCTGTCCTTCCTCCAGATAGTCCACAACACTGTCAAACGCAACCGCCTCCATAAGCGCTATCATCATAGGGGTCGCAAATATTTCAAGACCGCCGCTTTCCATAAATTTTGCAGACTTATCTCTTGTCACCACAATTTCTCTTCTGCCTTCTATACCGACTTTCAACATAACAGTCACTTCCCTTCCGATTATTTTATAAACAGTCCCAAAATATTTTCTTAATATAGTTCTCTAAGCACAAGAATTGTTACACCCTGATTATCTCCGGGGATAATCCTTTTGACCAGTTTATTATTTTTAAATTCTTTACTTATCATTTCCTTTATTTTTGTACCTCTGTTATAACCATGTATAAGTCTTATCTGATAAGTAAATTTAGAGACGGCTTTAAGGGCGCGATTAATTTCTATTCTCGCCTCATCCGTAGTCATATCGTGCAAATCAATGTCAACAAACGCGTCATTCACGGAATCACCCCCTTCATATATAATATTCCAAATAAAATAATGGTTTAAATATATTAATTCTATTCCTTTAGTCGGGGCAATACTATTAAAAATATATAAAATTGCCGTTTTTACATGGAAAAGGTTTATGTTTCTATATTATAATCTTTTTTATCGTTAACTTAAAAATGATTAAATAATACTTCAATGTTTATAAGTATAATAATCCGAGAGGTGTACAATGGACGAAAAGATTACCGGCAATGAAATTATTGATGCTGAATTGGCACAACTCAGCCGTCTTAATGAAGTCAATATAGAACCTTCCAAGCTTATTGAACGCCTGGGCAATGCCGTAAGTTCGACAAATATATCAAAAACCGCCTTCCTTGAATATATGCATGAATCCATAGCCCCTGTTTCTCTGTTCTTCACAAGATATAAATGCGCTCTTATGGAAGTAGAGACCAAGTTCAACGTTCTTAATTCACAGCTTTCATTAAAGTATGACACCAATCCCATAGAGTCAATCAAAACGAGAATTAAATCCTTTGAGAGTATAATCGGAAAGGTTGAACGCTACGGTCTTGATCCTTCTCTTAAATCAATAGAGGAACATATGAATGACATAGCCGGTGCAAGGGTTATATGTTCCTTTATAGATGATATATATACTATCGCAGACAGCTTTTTAAATCAGGATGACGTCACCCTTATCGAGAAAAAGGACTATATAAAAAATCCTAAACCAAGCGGATACAGAAGCCTTCACCTTATAGTTTCCGTTCCCATATTTCTGCTTGACGAGAAAAGAGAAGTAAAGGTAGAGGTTCAATTGAGAACCATCGCCATGGACTTTTGGGCCAGCCTTGAACATAAACTGAGATATAAAAAAGACATTCCGGATAACATTTTAAAATCATTGCACAGTGAACTTATCCAATGTGCGGAAGACAGCGCTGCTCTTGACAACAGAATGCTGAATATCCGCAAACAGATAAACAAATGTTAAAAATGCAGTAAGATTAGAATATATCAAATGTATGGTATATTTCTATTCTTACTGCATTTTTTACAATGTTATATTGTGAATTTCTACGGCAACTTATTATAATGCGGCCTTTAAATTAACCATTTCGATTGCTCCCACGGCACAATCGTATCCCTTATTGCCGACCTTGCTTCCCGCTCTTTCAACCGCCTGTTCAATATTCTCCGTTGTAAGTACGCCGAACATTACCGGAACTCCCGTTTCCAACGCCACATGAGCAATTCCCTTTGAAACTTCATTGCAAACATAGTCATAATGTGTTGTAGCTCCTCTTATTACGGCACCGAGAGCGATAACGGCATCATATTTTCCTGACTCTGCCATACGCTTTGCCGCCAGAGGAAGTTCAAACGCACCCGGAACCCAAGCACCCGTTATGTTATTTTCATCCACCCCGTGTCTTGTAAGTCCGTCTATTGCGCCTCCGAGAAGCTTTGTAACTATCACTTCATTAAATCTTGACATTACAATGCCGACCTTCATGTCTTTTTTTGCAACTAAACTTCCTTCAATAATATTGATTTCTTTCATAATAATATCCTTTCTTTTATTACAGCTCTATTTTGTTGAAAATGTGTCCCATTTTTGTTTTCTTTGTTTTAAGGTAATTTACATCATGTTTTTGAGGTTCAATTTCAATAGGCACTCTTTCGCTTATCTCCAGTCCGAATTCGGAAAGTCCGTAAATTTTATCCGGATTATTGGTAAGAAGTCTCATTGACTTTACCCCAAGATCTCTGAGAATCTGCGCACCTACCCAATATTCTCTCAGATCGGCCGCAAATCCGAGTTTAAGGTTAGCCTCTACCGTATCATACCCCTGATCCTGAAGTGAATAAGCCTTAATTTTATTGATTAAGCCGATTCCTCTTCCTTCCTGCCTCATGTACAAAAGAATTCCTCTTCCTTCTTTTTCTATTTGCTCAAGAGCTTTGTGAAGCTGAAGACCACAGTCACATTTTAACGAACCGAACACATCTCCCGTAAGACATTCTGAATGAACTCTTGTAAGAATATTTTCTCCGTCACCTATATCACCTTTCACAAGCGCTACATGATGCTCTCCCGTTATGTCATTAACATAACCGTACATCTGAAATTCGCCGTACTCCGTAGGGAGGTTTGCAACCGCTGCCTTTTCAACATGTTTTTCATGAAGTTTTATATAATCCTGAAGCTGCTTAATCGTGATAAATGTGAGATTATATTCCTTTGCAAGTTCCCATAATTTAGGAGTTCTCATCATTGTTCCGTCATCATCCATTATCTCGCAGCACACACCGCACTCTCTCAAGCCGGCAAGCCTCATTAAATCAACCGTAGCTTCCGTGTGACCGTTTCTCGTGAGAACTCCTCCTCTTCTTGCAACAAGAGGAAATACGTGTCCCGGTCTTCTGAGGTCCGTAGGCTTAGTGTCCGGATCCGCACATTTAACCATTGTAAATGCTCTCTCTTCCGCGGAAATACCCGTGGTAGTGTCAATGTGATCCACAGATACCGTGAATGCCGTATTATGATTGTCAGTATTCTCGGATACCATCGGCGGAAGCCCCAGTCTGTCAGCCACTTCAATACTCATTGGTGTGCATATAAGGCCTTTTGCAACACTTGCCATAAAGTTGATATTCTCTCTTGTTGCAAACTCCGCCGCACATATCATATCCCCTTCATTTTCTCTGTCAGGATCATCCGTTACAAGTATAACCTTGCCGTTTTTCAAATCATCCAAAGCCTGTTCAATTGAAGAATATTCATAATCGCTCATAATTTCCCTTTCTTATAATATTAAATCATTAGTAAAATCTATGTTAAAAACCGTTTTCTATTAGTTTATCCAATGTTAAACCGCTTTTTACCGGTGAGGAAGTTTCGGAAATCTCTTTCCCCGTATAGATTCCCATAAATCTTTCCACATACTTGCCTATTACGTCATTTTCCAGATTCACGGTACTTCCCTCCCCCTTTAATACAAGGGTCGTTTCTTCTCCGGTATGGGGAATTACCGCAACGCTGAATGTTTTATCGGTAAGTTCCGCAACTGTAAGACTTATGCCGTCTATGGCCACGGACCCCTTTGGTACTATTCCGTTTATTATTTTTTTATCGGCCCCTATTGTTATGACGGTCGAATTTTCCACTTTCTTTTTTGAAACAACAGTGCCGGTTCCGTCAATGTGTCCGGAAACTATATGCCCTCCGAATCTTCCGCCCATTAACATGGCTCGTTCCAGATTGACGGCGTCTCCGACATTAAGTTCCGCAAGACCGCTTCTGTCAACGGTTTCCCTTGTAACATCGGCTTCGAAACTGCCGGGCTGCATTGTTACGACCGTAAGGCAAACACCGTTAACCGATATACTGTCACCTAACTCGGTTCCTTCAAGAACCTTTTTTGCCTTTATTTTAATTCTTCCCGAAGATCCGTTTATCGCAAAGCCTTTCACGGTTCCGACTTCTTCTATAATTCCCGTAAACATTTCGAAACATATCTCCTTTCATAAACTTCCCGTCAGATTATAAAGACTTGTCCTTCAGAACCTTATATCTTGCATATATGTCACCGTCTGATGATTCCATGCTTAAAAGCTTCAACATATATGCTTCTTCCAAATTATCGACACCTGTTCCGCCAACCGGGGTTTTTGCATTTCCGCCTACTATTTTAGGCGCGATAAATGCGGCTATTTCGTTAACTATTCCGGCCTGCAACGCCGAATAATTAAGAGTGCCTCCGCCTTCAAGCAATATGGAATTAATTTGCAGTTTACCAAGCAATTCCATAAGCCGGTTCAGGTCCACCTCAGGTTCATCCGATTTTGCCGGCACATTTATAAATTTAATTCCAAGCCTTGACAATTCACGCATTTTCGGTGTTTTAATGTCGGTCACTATTCCGGATGGCATATCTTTAAATGCGGTGACAACAAATGTTTTTATTTCCGACGCCGTCCTGCAGATATTGCTGTCGGCGGAAATACTTAATTTGCTGTCACAAATTATCCTTATCGGACTTCGACCTCCCTCAATTCGTGTATTAAGCAGCGGATCGTCTGCCTTCACGGTACCTATGCCCACCATTATACCGGTATACTTATTGCGCATCTCATGTACTTTCCGTCTTGACAGCTCATTATTTATCCACTTTGAGTTGCCTGACTTTGTCGCGATTTTTCCGTCAAGAGTCATGGCGTACTTCATTACAACATACGGAGTTTTATTGGTTATATAGTGGAAAAATACATCATTTAATGCATCGCACTCTTCGGCAAGAAAGCCTTCAACGACTTCGATTCCGGCATTCTTTAGAACAGTTGCTCCCTTCCCCGCCACAAGCGGATTAGGATCTCCGGAACCTATAACAACCTTTGCAATTTTATTTTCTATAATCGCATCGGTGCACGGTGGTGTTTTCCCGGTGTGACAACATGGCTCCAAAGTGACATATAGCGTACCTCCTTCGGCACTTTCGGTAATGCTCTTAAACGCATTTCTTTCCGCATGAAGATCGCCGTACTTTTTATGATAACCCTCTCCTATTATTTTACCGTTTTTTACTATAACCGCTCCGACAAGCGGATTGGGATCAACCGCTCCCTCTCCTTTTTTTGCCAGTTCAATGGCACGTCTCATGTAATCGTAATCTGTCATATTTTCACCGTAAAAAGGTCCCCGAGTTATTAAACCCGGGGACCGCCTTTATAGAATGTTCTAGTATAGTTAGCTCTTTTCTCATCCGGACTTTACCGTCGGCTTTGGAATCTCACCAAATCAGCTTTCGCTCGTGGGCTTACAGTAATATGCTGCATACCACCGGTCAGGAATTACACCTGTCCCCAAAGATATATATTTATCGACTACGAACTTTGACATCCGCAATTGCATCCGCATCCGCAGTCGCATTTTTGTTTGTCATCCTGCCTTTTTACAACATTGTTGGCAATATCTCTTATTGTAATATCCGACAGATAATCATTACACAGCTTATTCATCTCTGAATATATGCCGTCCATGGTTTTGCCCATTCCCGAAGATATCAGGCAATCGCCGCTTTCATCACCGGAACGCCACTTCATAAATACGGGCTCTTCTTCCAGCGCCGACATTACCTGTGCAAGGGTAATGTCTCCGTTCTCTCCGAATATGCTGTAACCGCTGTCCTTGCCCCTGCCGGAAGAAATAAGTCCGGAATTTTTCAGCAAAGTCATAACTTTTCTCACCCTTGCCGGGTTAGTGCATATATTCTCCGCTAATTCGTTACTCGTCGTAACCTTGCCTGACTTATACAAATAAACGAGTGCATGTACTGCTAAAGGAAATTCTGCTGTCATAATTACCTCCTCGCATAAAGTAAGTTATATGTAATTGTAGTAATTACATATATACATGTCAAGTGTGGTTTTCGCTTATCAGTCACGGCTGTTGCATTATTTTTGCTTAAGATTGTCTAACAACCTGTAAAGCGCTTTATATAAAATTTCAAATTCTTCTTTTGATAAATTCAGACATTGAACCATGTGCCCCGGGATTGAAACAGCTTTCTCTTTCAAAGCCTCTCCCTCAGAAGTCAGTTTTATTATGACACTTCTTTCGTCTTCCTTACTTCGTTCTCTTGTAATAAGCCCCTTTGTCTGCATTTTTTTCAACAACGGGGTCATTGTACCGGTATCAAGATAAAGCTTCTTAGTCAGTTCTCCGACTGTCGCCTCGCCTTCCTCCCAAAGAACCATAAGTGTAAGATACTGTGTGTAGGTTATTCCCAATTCATCTAAAAGAGGAGTATATTGCTGCACTATTTTTCTTGAACACGCATACAATGGAAAACATAGCTGATTATCCAATCTTATTTGTGCATATTTATCTTCCGCCATCTATATTACTCCTTATTTTTTCAAGAAGGTGTCATGCCTCCCGATATTTTATATTGTATTAAAGTATATTGTATTAAATATATGTATTTTGTCAATATATGTGACACCGTTCTTAAATATACAAAGAAAACCGGTTGTATAATATTAAAAATTTTACTTGTATACAATCTTTCAAGGTGCTATAACATCCTGTATACAATTAGTTAAATCTTTAAGAAAGGAACATATTATGACTTTTTTAAAACCACTTTCAATTATATTTGCATGTACGTTTGCAGGTGAATTGATGCGTTATACCATACCGCTTCCGATACCCGCAAATATATACGGCCTGTTATTATTATTCTTTTTACTGGTTACAAAGATCGTTCCGCTTTCAAGTGTTGAATCGACAGGGAACTTCCTCATAGATATAATGCCCGTAATGTTTGTTCCCGCCGGAGTCGGGATAATATCGAGCTGGAAATCTCTCTCATCAATACTTCTTCCTTATATTGCAATACTTGTTATCTCTACAATTGTGGTACACAGTGTAACCGCAAAAATAGCAGATGTGATAATCAATAAAAAGAGGTGACCTTTATGAATGATTTTTTTACACAGTCTTCATTTGTCGGAGCAGTAATGTGTCTTGCAGCGTTTTTATTCGGTAAATGGATTAACAAGAAGACAAAACTTCCATTCCTTAACCCGTTGCTTATTGCCATAATAATTATAGTCGCGTTTATGTTGATATTTAATGTTGATTATGACGCATTTAATAACAGTGCCAAATACATAAGTTATCTTATAACGCCGGCTACCGTTGCTTTGGCAATTCCTCTTTATAAGCACATCGCTTTGCTTAAAAAACACTTTGCGGCAATTATTGCGGCGCTTGTTGTGGGAACATTCAGCGGACTTCTGTCCGTATATGTCTTATCACTGTTATTCGGATTAAATCACGAGATGTACGTAACTTTACTCCCTAAGTCAATTACAACAGCTGTAGGTATGTCCATTTCGGAAGAATTCGGAGGTATAGTAACAATTACCGTAATTACAATAATAATCACGGGTATACTCGGTGCAATAATTGATGAACCTATATACAGAATTCTTCACATCAAAAGTTCGATAGCAAAAGGCCTGGGACTCGGCGCGGCAAGCCACGTAATCGGAACAAGTAAGGCTATGGGCATTGACGAAGAATGCGGAGCAATGGGAAGTCTTTCAATTGTTGTATGCAGTATTATAACCGTTATTGCTTCAACCTTTATGTCGGGACTCATTTAACGTATTTCTTAATATAAAGGACTGTCAGTTAATCAGCCACTCTGCATGACTTCCTTTTTCATCTTTATATACTTTTAATATGGTAGGTATTTCTTGCTTTAATTCCGTTACATGCGAGATAATACCTACCTGTTTTTTTCCGCCGGACATTTTCTGCAGCATTTTAACAGATTCTCTTCTTGCATTGTCGTCAAGCGAGCCGAAACCTTCATCTATAAACATAATATCCAAATTGACGGCGCTTGATCTTTCTTCTATTCTGTCCGTTATTCCGAGGGCAATAGCCAATGACGCCATAAAAGTTTCTCCTCCAGACAATGTTTCTATACTTCTTACATTGTCGTTTTCATATGAATACACATACAGATTGAGGCTGTTATCACTTCCGTTTCTCCCTCCTAAGCCGGCTTTTTGTTCGTCAATAACTCTTAATTCGTACTGTTTAATTATAGCAGAAAGACTGCTGGAAAGGAATGATATGAAATGGTTATTGATAGTCACGAGCACATGATGCTCCCTACGGAAATGCAATTAAAAATGATGGACGCGGCGGGAGTCGATCAAACAATTCTTTTTTGCTCTGCGCCACATCCAGAGAAGGCATCCTCATTAAATGAAATTGAGGAGGAAATGTCCGCATTATACAAAGTTTTAACTGGCAACAATAGTAAGGAAGCTAATATTATCCGCCAAAAAAATAATATAAATGATCTTGTTTCAGTTATAAAAAAATATCCAAATCGTTTCTTAGGGTTCGGCTCTGTACCGTTAGGAATGTCTTTGGCTGAAACGGAAAATTGGATCAATGATTGTATTATATCAAATTCCCTATTGGGTGTTGGAGAATTTACACCAGGAAATGAACAGCAAATTTTACAACTAGATACGGTGTTCCAGGCAATAGAAACAACAGCAATTCTTCCCGTATGGGTGCATACGTTTTCACCAGTTACGATGAAGGGTATCCGGCTATTGATGGAACTATGCGAAAAATATCCGCATATTCCTGTGATTTTTGGACACTTAGGGGGGACAAATTGGATAGAAGTAATAAAATTTGCAAAAGCACATCATAATGTATACTTAGATCTATCTGCGGCTTTTGCATCAATAGCCACAAAAATGGCATTGATTGAATTGCCGGAGAAATGCTTGTTTAGCTCGGATGCACCTTATGGTGAGCCATATTTATATCGGGAGCTAATAGAATTTGTCAGCCCTTCAAAAGAAATCGCTGAATTGGCATTAGGCAACAATATTAAAGAGCTTTTGCACATTTAATCAAATACACTAAGTATCACGGAATAAAAAGACAATGATTTAGGCCGCCCAACGGGATAATAAAAAAACCGTTGTTTCGGCGGCTGGATTATCACGCGTCAAAACAAAATACAGTAGCCTTACGGCGGTTTTGAAATAACAAATTTCAAGCCGCCGTTTTCTTTTCAAAAAATGAGAATACGGAGGGTGTGTTAAAGTCGCCCTTTTTTAAGGATACGGCGGTGTCCGGGAGGTATCGCTGTGTCCTTTATCTTTTTCTATCCCCCTAACCTGTCAAAAAAAGCCCACCCGCCCAGCAGGATCAGTCCGGCGGTGGATGCGAAATTTGGCAGTATATAAATGAATTTGTCATTTCATGCGCTTGCGTGACCTTATGTCGCGCAGGCGCTTTTTGCTATCTCCACTTCGAGACAAAGTGTCCCGAGGTACGGGGCGGCTCCCCAGGGTGCCGCTCCCCGCCGGGCCCCGTTTCGGTCACTCGTCCACCCAACACCGAAACGGAGGTTTACTTATGACTACGATCAATCTGAAAGATTTTTATTATTGGTACACCCAGGATCAGCTCATCGAGGTTTCTGACGAAGTGGCGGAGGTCTTTCTTGCGGATGCCCGTTATGAAATGGCCTATCAGCGGCGGCTCTCCCGGCACAAGGCGCAGTATTCCCTGGACTGTGAGGACGGGATCGAATACTCGGTCTGCCTGCATGAGCCCACGCCCCAGGAACTTTTGGAGCGGATGGAGCTCTTTATCCGTCTGTGGAACGCGCTCAACTCTCTGCCGGAAATCCAGGGCCGGAGGATTGACGCGCACATCATTCTTGGTAAAAGCATAAAAGCGATTGCCGAGGCCGAAGGCGTACATGAGGAGTCTGTCCGCCAGTCTATCAAAAGAGGGCTGGAACGCATGAAAAAAATCTTTTGATTTTTTTGTTTTACCCACTTGGAAATGATGAAAAAATGTCTCGGTTTATGAGAGAAGGTTTTCTTTTCTCCGCAGACGAACAAGGGCGGCCCCGAGCATGATCCGGGGAGCCGGGCGGCGGGTGCGCGGTGACTTCCCCTAAACGGGAATGAGCGAACAATACCAGCGCCGCAAGTGGGACGGGCCATCTCACGGCCACGATCCGGCAGTGGACAGGCTGGCCGCCTGCCCCTCCGGGCCGCCCTCTCGCCTGCGTGGGGACGCCGCGCCGAGTATCGTTGTCTTTGGACAGGTCAAGAAAATGGGCGCGGCGTTCCCTAAATTTTATCAAAGGGGGAATGAAAAAATGAAGTACGATCCTGCGTTGGCCGCTATGCTGGCCGAGCCGTGGAGTAATAACGCCTGCCGGGGATATGTGATGTATGCGATGGAAAACTGCGGTTTTTCCCCCGAGGACATCCGGCGCGTTGTTCGGGAGCTCCATTATGTGTTTGACTTAAAGTCTTTAGACGAGGCCCGGCGTCATTACGAAAACGGGCCGTATTAACTTCGAGACAATGTGTCCCGATGTGAGGACAGGCCAAAGGGCGGCACTCTTACGGTGCCGCTTTTTTGCGTTTCCCCACAGGACAGCGGGAGGCGTTTAGCAATTTGAAAGAAGGAGGTTTTACCGTGAGATTATCCGCACAGGAACTGGAACAAATGAAAAGCGTTGACATTGGCGCAGTTGCCCCCGAGTCTCTGCCCGATGTGAGCGGTATGACCTTTGACAACGCCCTTTCCCGTAAAGAGCGCATAACAAGGTTTTTACAGATTGTCAAAAATCCGTACTGCTTTTGCATCGGTGGTGTCGGCGTTCAAATCGAATTTTCGGATAACGGGCCGTCCCTCCAGGACACTTTAACGGACTATTTGATCCGACAGAAAAGCGGGCTGTAACTTAGGCTGCGGCCCGCCCCACTTCGAGACAAAGTGTCCCGAGGCGGAGCCATCCTTGTTGTCTCTATGGGACAGAGTTATAATATAAGTGTAATGTGATAGGGAAGGAGGAACAATGTCACGAACAAAAAACAGAGGGTTTCAGCAGAGTTTCTCTCCCTCTTATACCATCCGGCGCTGGCGGCTGGGGAAATATATCCGGCTATCCAAAGAGGACTTGAAAAAGGGCAAGGACGATAGCAACAGCGTCAAAAACCAGCGCGATCTGCTCAATGATTTTTACCACAAGCACATAGACGAATTTGAAAGCACTTCCGAATATGTGGACGATGGACACACGGGAACGGACGCCAACCGCGAGAATTTCCAGCGGCTCCTGGCCGATGTAATGAGCGGAAAAATCAACTGCGTTGTGGTAAAAGACCTTTCCCGTTTCGCCCGGAATTACAGCGATGCGGGAAGTCTGATTGATAACCTGTTTGTGCAGATGGGCGTCCGCTTTATCAGCCTTGCGGAAAATGTGGACAGCTTTACAAACCCGGACAGCGTTTCCAGCATCATCGTCCCCATTACGAATGTAATGAACGATCAATACTGCTATCAGACTTCAAAGAAAATCCGCCAGGTATTTGATTACAAGCGGCGCAACGGGCAGTACATCGGCTCCTTTGCCCCCTATGGCTATATAAAAGATCCGAAAGACAAGCATCAGTTGATTGTCGATCCCGAGGCCGCCGAGATTGTAAAGCTCATTTATAACATGACTTTGCAAGGGGAAACAAGACGGGCCATCGTCTACCACTTGAATGACCACGGCATACCCAGTCCGACAACCTACCGGAAAAACAAAGGTCTGCCGTATTCCTGCGCTGTGTCTGACAATCCCATGTGGGGAGATCGGGTGCTGAAAAACATTCTCACAAATCCCATTTATACCGGGGATTTAGTCCAGGGCCGCCGCCGTGTAAAAAGCTACAAGGTACATGAGATTGAGGCGGTGCCGGAGGAAGAATGGGTGCGGGTGGCTGATACCCACGAGGCAATCATAGACCGGGAAACCTTTGATAAAGTGCAGGCCCTTTTGAAACGGGACACCCGGACGGCTCCACGGAAAACGGAGCTCCATCTGTTCAGCGGCTTTCTCCGCTGTGCGGACTGCGGCAAATCCATAACACGGAGCCAGAGCGGGAAAAATGTATATTATGCCTGCTCTACTTACAAATACCGCTCCCGGGCCGCCTGCTCCATGCACTCAATCAAGCATGAGCGGCTGGAAACCGCCGTCCTGTTTGGTATTCAGTACCAGGTGCATTTGGCTGTTTCCTATTCCGAGGCGATTGCCCGTATCAATTCGGCCCCTATCAAAAAAAGCCAGTCTTTCCGACTGGACGATCTGATTACCGCAAAGGAGCGGGAACTGGCGAAAATTACCCGTTACAAACAGTCCTTATATCAAGACTGGAAAGACGGGGAAATTACCCAGCAGGACTACCGAAACATGAAAGCCGACTATGAACGGCAGGCCGCCGTCCTTTCCGATGTGCTGGAACGGCTGACAACGGAACGGGCAGAACTGGCAAACGGTGTTGACAATGAACATCCCGCGCTGGTGGCATTTATGAAATATCAGAACATCGAAACGCTCAACCGTGAAATCCTCATTGAGCTTGTGGATCATATAAAGGTCTACGAAAACGGCAATATCAAGATTAAATTCAAGTTTGCTGACGAGCTCCGCAAGATTGCCGAGTACATTGAAATTAACACTTCTGAAATTCCCGCCGTGGCGGGCTGATGCTCGCCACATCCTTTCTGGCAGTGTGTTTTCCTAATATGAAACATTCATATGCTTGCTGTTTTTCTTTTCCTCCACTCCTAATACTCTGAGAAGCCATCAAACTACCCGCAAAATAGCGCTTTGGAAAGAAAAATTTGCAAAAAAATAAGAGGCCCTTGGCCTCCATACAACAAATGATAAACAAATGCCGAATCCGTTTGACGCGTTCGCTTGACGGTCCGTGTCTACAGCACATCGTTAAACTTACCCGTTCTTTTGTTTTACCTTTGCAGAGAATACGGTATAAAAGATTCTGTCATACTACTTTCATACTATCAATTTAGAAGAGGTAAAACACGATGAAACAAAATTACAATGAAATCTTGCGGGAGTACCGCATCTACTTGACCGAACATGAAAAATCTCACGCAACCATACAAAAGTATGTTCGTGAGTTGGTTTGGTTTCTTTCATTTTTACAGGGGGAAGAACCTACAAAAGCAAAGGTGCTGGAATATCGAGAGCAACTGCAACAGAGCCACCATGCCCGCACCGTAAATGCCAAGCTGTCCGCCATTCATTCCTATCTGGACTACCTGGGGCTGGCGGCCTGCAAGGTGAGGTTTTTGAAAATCCAGCATACGGTATTTGTGGATGACAGCCGAGATTTGACCGAAGCGGAATACCACCGCTTGTTAGACGCTGCCAAAAGGAAAAAGGACAGCCGCCTGTATCATGTGATGCTTGCCATTTGCACCACCGGAATCCGGGTCAGTGAGCTTTCCTTTCTGACTGTGGAGGCATTGCACAAAGGAAAAGCGGAAATCCGCATGAAAGGCAAAATCCGCACCATTCTCTTGACAAAAGAGCTGTGCCGGAAATTGAACGCCTATGCCAAAGAAAAAGGCATCCGAACGGGGTATCTGTTCTGCACCCGTACCGGAAAGCCCTTAGATCGAAGCAATATCTGTCATGATATGAAAAAGCTGTGCCGGGCGGCGCGGGTAAATCCTGAAAAGGTCTTTCCCCACAATTTGCGGCACTTGTTTGCAAAATGCTATTATGCCATCAAAAAGAATCTGGCATATCTTGCGGATATTTTAGGACACGCCTCCGTGGACACCACGCGTATCTATGTAGCTATGGGCACACGGGAACATGAGCGAACCTTACAGCGGATGCATCTGATCTCATAGCACCACGGAATAATGATTCTGTGGTTCCATGGCCCCCTTGCTCAGTTACAAGTAGAACTGATTAGCTCTATTATAAGTGTATCAGAGCAGATTTTCAACCATTTATTACATATAGAACAGCAAAATAAATACGAAAAATAGACCTGCACCGCGAAATATGTGCGCAGGTCTGCTTTTTATGCCTGTCAGAACGCCCTTAGTTGATTAAAATAATAATTTTCTTCCTAGAAGCAGTAACGATTACCCCAGAATCATTATTCTGCGGTAATTGAATCGTTCAGAAAAGGAAAGTTTGTGGTTAGGATATTCCCTTTGAAATGACAGGAGGTGAATAAAGTGGAAGAAAGATGGTCGGTAGAATTGTTGGAGTGCTTGGCCCAGAAGGCCGGATGTGGGTATCTGTCGGATTTGCGGTATCTCAGCCCATGGGAGCAATTCCATCTGTCCAGGGAGCTTTTACATGTTCCTTCGGAAGCCTTTTCGCTAAAAACGTGGAATGACGCCTTGGCTTATCTGACGGGTCTTTCCCAGCAAGCGGATGCATCCGCCGCGAAAGAAACGTTGATGAAGCATCTATCGGAACACTGCAGCGGTTTGCAACGTCATCCGAGCCGAGAATGAATTTGAATAGAAAGGTGGTTAGAATGCTATGCAAATTACTGTTGTAGGCGCAGGTTATGTGGGGTTATCTCTTGCCACTCTGTTAGGCCAAAAGCATGAAGTAATAGTGCTTGATATTGATGAAGAAAAGGTTGCGAAAGTTAATTCCCGTATTTCTCCCGTTCAGGACGTATATCTCGAAAAGTTTTTTGCCGAAAGAAAACTAAATTTGACAGCCACTGTAGATACGGCAATAGCATATAAAGACGCCGAGTATGTAATTATTACAACACCTACTAATTATGAGGATGAAACCAATAGCTTTGATACTCATGCGGTTGATTCCACCATAGAAATTTGTATGGCAAATAATGATCATTGCATTATGATCATCAAAAGTACGGTTCCTGTTGGGTATACAAGGAGTGTGCGAAAAAAATATAACACCAGCCACATTCTATTTTCCCCTGAATTTTTAAGAGAAACGAAAGCCCTATACGACAATTTGTACCCTTCCAGAATTGTTGTTGGTACAGATATTGCAGACCCTGCTATGGTTATCCATGCACAGGTTTTTTCAACCATCTTGCAAGAGTGCGCAAATAAAGAAGATATTCCCGTCTTGATTATAGGGCTTGATGAAGCAGAAGCCGCTAAACTTTTCGCTAATACTTATTTAGCCATGCGTGTTGCGTTCTTTAACGAATTGGATACCTTTGCAGAAATGAATGGGTTAAGTACAAAGAACATCATAGATGCAATTTGTCATGATCCTCGAATTGGTAAGCATTATAACAATCCATCTTTTGGCTATGGCGGATATTGCCTCCCGAAAGATACAAAGCAGTTGAAATCAAGTTTTCATGATATTCCTGAAAATTTGATTACCGCTGTGTGTCAGGCAAACCACACCAAAAAAGGCCATGTCATAAAGGGAATTCTGAATAAACATCCTGGCACAGTTGGTATTTACCGCTTAACGGCAAAGTCTAATTCTGACAATTTCCGTTCAAGTGCTGTTTGGGGTGTTATGGAGGGGCTTTCCAAAGAAAAACAAGAAATTGTAATATATGAACCCTTATTAGGCGATGCCGCAGAGTTTATGGGTTATAAGGTTGTACATTCTTTTGCGGAGTTTAAGCGTTCATGTGATGTTATTGTTGCTAATAGAGTTTCCAGTGAACTCTCGGAAGTTATGTATAAGGTTTATACAAGAGACATCTTTGGAAGAGATTGACCCGGCGAGGCGGTGATTGTAATGTACACATTTTTCTTGATGGTCGAGGATTATATCAAAACTCATAACCTTCACCTCTTTATGTTTTTCTTCGCATTCATTTTCATTCGATGGGGAATAGTATTTTTCCATGCTATTCGATATAAGCCATATGATTATGAAGATAAAGAAATAAATTATTTTACATCGGTGCTGCTCCCAGTCGTTGACGAACCATTAGATCTATTTTATAGTGTTCTGATGAAAATAGCACGCCAGAATCCGTCTGAGATTATAGTTGTCATTAATGGGCCAAAAAACGAGGGGCTTGAAAACCTGTGTGTAGATTTCAACAGGAATTTACCAATTGGCTTTACTCCTGTTCAGCATTATTATACACCTGTTGCCGGTAAGAGAAATGGGATCCGTGTGGCAATGGAGCACATTAATCCGAATTCCGATATAACAGTGCTTGTGGATAGTGATACGGTATGGACAGAGGATACTTTGTCCGAGTTGCTGAAGCCTTTTGCTTGTGATCAAAAAATTGGCGGTGTTACAACCAGACAGAAAATACTTGATCCTGACCGCAAACTCGTAACCATGTTTGCAAATTTGCTTGAAGAGATCAGAGCTGAAGGAACGATGAAAGCAATGAGCGTTACAGGCAAAGTGGGCTGCCTTCCCGGCAGGACAATTGCTTTCCGTACTCAGATTTTGATAGATGTGATGTATGACTTTATGAATGAGACATTCATGGGATTTCACAAAGAAGTATCCGATGACAGAAGCCTCACAAACCTGACGCTCCGAAAGGGGTACAAAACAGTTATGCAAGACACCTCAGTAATTTATACAGATGCGCCCACCGAATGGAAAAAATTTATCAGGCAGCAGTTAAGATGGTCGGAAGGTTCACAGTATAACAATCTGAGAATGACTCCTTGGATGTTAAAAAACGCCAAGCTGATGTGCTTTATTTACTGGTCAGATATGATTAGTCCGATGATGCTGGTTAGCGTTTATGCCAATACTATAATTTGCAAGGTGTTAAATATACTTGGCTGCGCGATTCCAACATTGGCATATACCGCTCCATGGTGGCAGATCATTCTCTTTATTCTTCTTGGTTGTATCATTAGTTTTGGTTCACGAAATATTAAGGTTATGAGAAGTGTGAAGTGGTATTATACATTACTGCTTCCAGTATTCATCCTTGTTTTAACTGTTGTCATGGTTCCTATCCGATTGCTAGGCCTTATGCTCTGCTCTGACGATATGGAATGGGGCACCCGGAAATTGGAGGAGGACAATGATAAAGTGGAAGTTCCTTAATTGCATTTGTATATTCGCGGCTGCTATATTTATATTATGGGTTGGTTGCAACGAACAGCCTGTCGATACCGAGAAGGCCGATGGCTCTGACAGCATTGCGTCTATTGAGGCTCCGAGTAATAGTCAAGCTACACTGGAAGAACCAACTACGGAATCTATTGTAACAGAATCCTCAGTTGTCGAGTCTGAATATTATCCTATTACAGAGGGACAAAGATATTTGGGCGTTTATGTTCAAGGCCCCGAAGAGACTGATGTTTTAGCTGACAGCATCAATACTTTAGCTTGGTTTGATCGTTTTGATCAGACAAGTGATTACAAGATTTCTTTATGTTTAGACGACAATAAATATATAGCGTTTATCACTTTGCAGCCTACCGACTGGGACTTAAAATTGGTTTCTGACGGGTATTATGATGATTTAATTATTGAATATTTTAAGAAACTCTCTTCGGATAACAGAGCCAATACAGAACTTTTTGTTCGATTAGCGCATGAAATGGAAATGAGGCCCTCTTACAAATCTGGTTGGTACAGTTGGCAAACAGATGATGCTCACGCATATGTAAACGCTTGGGTTCACATTGTGAACTTGGGTAGGGAATATGCTCCCAATGTTAAGTGGGTATGGTCTCCCAACAGGGCAGACGAATACACAACGAAATATTATCCAGGTGATGAGTATGTTGATTATGTCGGATTGACATTGAATAACACATTGGATTCCCGTGAGAGTTTTCAGCAATTCTATGAAAATGAAGGTCAAAGAGACTATTTGGAAGCATATAATAAGCCAATTATTTTTGGAGAGATCGCGGAGCATAGCACCAGTGATGAAGTTCGCAATGAATACATACAATCTGTTTTTGATTATCTTGGAACCTACGATAAATGCATCGGTTTTATTTTCTTAAATCAAGATATAGAAAGTGCAAGACAATACAAGTTTACAGATTGCGAATTGATATTAGATACATTTATTGAGAATGCGAGGGATTACATTTGTGCGAAATAAGAAGTTTACAAAGTATCAGATCATGACGAGAGTTGGAACGATTATCAGCATTTTACTGTTTGTTGTCCTTGGATTTTGTATCGAAGTTATTTTCTAAAAAAATGGAGAAAGTGAAAGATGGAACATCAAACCAAAGGAACGTTGCGCAATCAGGCCGTCATTACATCAGCCGGATCGCCCCGAGCAACCACACCGCGGTTCGTAAGGTATTGGATGGGAGCAATTCCCCCTAACGCTGATCCCATTGGCGGTTTCAGGAGGGAGCCGTCATGTGTAGAACGGGATATCGACCAACGGAAATGGGAGTAACACCGTTAAAAAAAACATCCCCCGGCCCGTGGGAAATGTGGCCGGAACCATGAATTTGCGTATGCAATAAAATATCATACTATTTTTTTGTTCGCCCGGAGGGTTTATGCCCTTCCGGGCGAATTTTGTTATTTCCTTCGGCCCGCTCTATCGGTCAAACACTTTTTCAAAATTTTTTTAAAAAAGTGGTGTTTGGCGGGTAGCTGGAGGCCTTTCAACAGTAACTTTGGCGGAAAGGGAGAAAACCACCGAAATCCCCCACAGAAAGGGGGTGAAAAGATGGAAACGATCCCCCGCAATGATTTTATCCTGCGGCACCGCTATGATGCTTTCTGTAAAGCGGTACTCCGCAATGAGGCTAAAAGCTACTGGTCGGAGATGGCGCATCGCCGCGAACGTGAAAAGTCGCTGGATGCTCTGACACAAGAGGAAATGGACAAGCTCTCAGTCGTGGATGATTACCCCAGCGACAGCTACGTTTTTTCGTCGTATGGGTATGACCTGCTGATCGACAACGAGCTTGTAGCCGAGGCGTTCGCCAGCCTGCCGGAACAGGAACAAAGCATTTTGATTTTGCACTGTGTTCTGGATTTGGCAGACGGAGAAATCGGCAGCCTCATGGGAATGTCCCGCAGCGCCGTACAGCGTCACAGGACAAGGACCCTGAAACAGTTGCGTATGAAATTGATGGCGTTCATGCCAGAGGGAGGTAAACGCGGATGAAGGAACCTACATTCAACGGCAGAGAGCTTCTTCCCCTTTCGGTGATGGAAGCTGCCCACGCTGGGGATGCAATGGCTATGGAGCAAGTGCTGCGGTACTATGAGGACTACATAAACAAGCTCTGCATCCGCACCTTGTATGACAGCAACGGCATCCCCTATGTGTGCGTGGACGAGTATATGAAGCACCGTTTGGAAATCAAGCTCATTCATTCCATCATCGTTGCCTTGAAGTAACGACCCGGCCACGGTAACGGAAATGTCTTATTACTCTCTTTCCGCATTTCCGCCGGCTCGGTGGCTGATGTATGTACCTTGACAAATACGCCCGCAGGACAATGGCGGCGCGTCATAGGGCATACGGACACATTCTGTCTACACCGAGCCGGACGGCGGGTGCGCCATGATGCTGGTTTCTACGAAAACAGCGGAGCGACAACCACCCAGCCGCAAAATAAGCGTAGCTGCTTATGGGCGATGACGTGCAGGCAGGACAATGATACTCCCTTACAGCCACAGTCCGAGCGTTAAAAGCGTCACAGGCAATGGGTAGGGCCGTGTGAGAACCACACGGGGGTGAAAAGCCCGTGGAGCTGGGCCGCCAGCCGTCCGTGTTTTGCCCACATTTACAAGGAACCTTTGCTTTGAACAGAAGGAGGCCATATTATGAGTAATAACGATGTGCCTATTTGGGAAAAGTATACGCTTACCATTGAGGAAGCGTCGAAATATTTTCGCATTGGAGAAAACAAACTGCGTCGGCTTGCCGAGGAAAACCCATCCGCTGGCTGGGTGATTTTGAACGGCAACCGCATCCAGATCAAACGGCAAAAATTTGAAAAAATCATTGATTCTCTTGACACAATCTAGTGAAAAAGAGCCTTGACTATGCTATAATACTCTTAAAGCGTGTCAAGGCTCTTTCCGTCATGGAAAGGAGCATGACGAAATGTCAAAAAAAGAACGAGATGAAAAAAGGCGGGACAGCAAAGGCCGCCTTTTGAAATCTGGAGAGAGCCAGCGAACAGACGGAAGATACGCCTACAAATATACGGATACCTTTGGAGAACCGAAGTTTGTGTACTCATGGAAGTTAGTCCCTACGGACAAAATCCCTGCCGGAAAACGCCCGGATATTTCTCTGCGTGAGAAAATCAAGCAGATACAAAAAGACCTTGACGATGGGATTGACACCATCGGTAAGAAAATGACCGTGTGCCAGCTATATGAAAAGTATATCCGGCAGCGGGGCAATGTGAAACGGGGAACCCATAAGAGCCGCCAGCAGTTAATGAAACTTCTGTCCGAGGATAAAATCGGAGGGGCCAGCATCGACAGCGTGAAGCTGTCTGACGCCAAAGAATGGGCCTTGCGTATGCAGGAAAAGGGCGTGGCCTATCATACCATCTGCAACGGCAAGCGTTCCCTGAAAGCCATTTTTCACATGGCCGTACAGGACGATTGCCTCCGCAAGAATCCCTTTGACTTCCAGATCAATGAGGTTATCAACGACGATACCGTACCAAAGGTGCCGCTTACCCCTGCACAGGAAAAGGAGCTTTTGGGCTTCATGCAGAGTGACCCCGTTTATGCCAAGTATTATGACGAGGTATTGATTCTGCTGGAAACCGGACTTCGCGTTTCCGAACTCTGCGGCCTGACGCCTGCCGACCTGAATTTTGACAAGCGGTTTGTGAATGTAGACCACCAGCTTTTGAGAAGCACCGAGGACGGCTACTACATCGAAGCGCCAAAGACAGACAGCGGTTATCGCCAGGTGCCTATGAGCGCAGCGGCCTACAAAGCATTTCAGCGTGTGTTGCACAGGCGAAAGGACGGCAAAGGCGTTGTGGTGGACGGGTATAAGGGATTCCTGTTCTTAAATCGGGACGGACTGCCGAAAGCGGCTGTCAACTATGATTCCATGTTTCAGGGCCTTGCCAAGAAGTTCAACAAGTTCCATGCGGAACCGCTGCCGGAGGTCATGACGCCACACACCATGCGGCATACATTCTGTACCAGAATGGCAAATGCGGGCATGAACCCCAAGGCATTGCAGTACATTATGGGGCATTCCAATATCGTTATGACGCTGAACTATTACGCCCACGCCACGTTCCATTCCGCACAGGAGGAAATGGAACGGCTGCAAGCCAAGTCACAGACCGCCGCCGCAGTCAACGCGCAGCCTGCGTCAGAGAGCGCCCAGGAATCCAAGGCCGCATAAGATACGCAGAATGTACTACTGTTTGTACTACGTTTGAGAACGAAAACATGAGGGGTAATAAGAATGTTTGTGAGGTTCTTCCGATAGGAAAAATGCCGGAAAAGCCCGAAGTTAAGGGCTATACCGGCATATAAGAACATCTAACGAGATAATTGGAAATCTATTAAATGATTAATATAAATATTTTTCATTTAATTCATTGTATTCCTTTTCCGACTCTCGTTCGTCTTTTTCCGCCGAATCCGTTTTTTCCTTCAATTTCGGAATAAGTTCTTCGCATTTGCTTATACCGTTTAGCATTTCCGAATATCTTTTCTTAGATTCGCAAAAAGAATCATATGCGGTTTGTAGTCTATATGCATTTTCGATTTTGGAAATCAGCCTTTTCTTTTCATCCGTATCCGGCATTAATTTCATACAGCTGTCATATTCATCCTGCGCATAATCCAATTCACGAAATCTCTTTTGAATATCCTCTCCCAAGTCATAATTCTTTTTACATGTGTCAAGTTCTGCCTGTGCATTATCTAAATATTCTTTTGTCTTATCTTTTTGGCTTGAAATATCCTCACAAACCTTTCCGAATACTTCCAACAGGTTTTCGATTGCCGTTACGGATATCTCTCCGTCGGAAGCTTTGTCTGTTATGTTATTTACCGACTCTTTCAGTTCAGAATATAGGTTATAAAGTTCACTTCCTTCACAATAATTGTTTGACACATCTATTCCGGAAATGTCATTTTTGCATATTTCCGTAAATTTCTTCAAATCCGCCTTTTTGGAGTTGCATTTTTCTTTTAATGAACTTTCTATTTTTTCATAAATTTCCGTATTAAAGAGTTTTCTGAATACTTCCTTTTTCTGACCTGTAGTTGATCTCAGAAATTCCATAAACTCGCCTTGGGCAATCATGCCTACCTGCCTGAATTCATCCTTGTTCAGTCCGATAAGTTCCGTTATTTTTTTTCTTATTTCTTCCTTTTTAGTATATTGTTTTTCCGCCTTCGTAAGTGTTTCGTCAAGAAGTGTCAGAGTGCACTTGGATTCTTGCTCAGTCATTCCCTTTGATCTCAGTTTTTTTCTTGTAAACCTGGGACTTCTTCTTATAACGTATGTATATTCCCTTTCGCCCTTTTTATCAGTAAATTCCAACTCCACATAAACGTCCCCTGTCATGTCCGTTCTGTATTGACTTACAAATTTGTCGTTTCCCTCCGCGCCGGCTCCCTTGGAGCTTAATTCTTCATACAGCGCATAAAATATTGCATCAAATACGGTACTCTTACCGGATCCCGTATCTCCTGAAATGAGAAAAATTCCCCTGCCGCTTATTTTATCGAAATCAATTACTGTTTTTTCTTCATATGATCCAAAGGATTTCATGGTCAACTTCTTTATTTTCATTAATTACCTCCTTTCTCGTTTGCATTTAATTCGTTAATAACTTCCGTGAGCATTTTTTCCTCATCCTCATTTACTTCACCGAGGAACATTTTACACATGGTCAGCGGATCCGCCTCATTCCCTGAAATTACATTTTCCGTTTTGTTATAAGCAGCCGTTACTTCATTGTCCGGTTTGATCCATTTTATATTAAGAAGATAGGGAAAGGCGTCTCTAAGCATATTTTTTATTTCCTGCTTATCATAATTACTTTCACCGTCAATTACTTCCGCTTCCACATAATCATTACATGCCTGCGCCGTAATGTCTTCCGGTCTCCCCTGTATCCTTCTTATATTTCTCAGAGGTATCAACGGTATGAGATTGATATTTTTTACTCCGTTCTCATTAATATCAACGCATACTATTGATTTTTTTTGTTCTCTTTCGCTCATGGAATAACCCAGAGGACTTCCGCAATATCTGTAATTGGGATTGCCGACCGCCCCCGGCGTATGAATATGTCCGAGTGCCGCATAGTCGAACAACTCCAAAATATCTGACTTCACCTCATCTATATTACCCACGGTAATATATTCCGAGTCGGTTCTTTCAACGGTTTCGGCTTTTTCACCCACCGTATTGTAAAATTGGTGACTTACCAGTATGTTGACCTCGGAATTATTTATATTTTCTCTTCTTATCAGAGCGTGTACGGCGTCGTTATATGATATCGTTTCATCTTTTCCGATTCCCAAGACATTTTTTACCATATGAGGCATAATATACGGCAAAAGGTAAAAATTATATGTTCCTTCTTCATCCCTTACTGTTACTTTTTCTATATGATGATCCGGATTCGCGGGAGGCATACCTATCATATATATATTGTCTTTTTGCAATATGTTTCTGAAAATATTTAACCTCTCCTGACTGTCATGATTACCGCTTATTACCATAATCAAAATATTTTCGACCTCGGACATTAAATCCGTAACAAAGCCGTCAAACAATTCAACGGCTTCCGCAGGCGGAACGGAACGGTCGTATACATCTCCCGCAATTACAATCGCGTCCGCTTTTTCTTCTGCCGCTTTCTTTACGATTTGATCCAATATATACTTCTGGTCCTCCATAAGGCTGCGGCCTCTCAGTTTTATTCCCAAATGTAAGTCCGATATGTGGAAAAATTTCATAAAACTCCTTCCCGAATAAACCGTAAAATTAATTTCATTTTATCCGTAAAATAAACATATTTTCTTTTATTAATATAATAGCATTTTATATAAAATATCTTATATAAAACACATAATTATGAACTGAAATCCATAAAATTTATTTTTAGTTTATATCTCTGAACACAACAAATGGATAAATGCCGTTAAACCTACTGTTTGTCTGCATTTACCGAAAAATCATCAAATGTATTTAATATGTTTTTTTTGATTATTTCTTTATAAACTATTGACATTTCACTCTCTTTATTATAAATTCATACGAACTTATAAATCTTTATAAATTTGTTATGATTATGCAGAAGAACGAAAAAAATTGTGGACTTGATTTGAAATTAAAGGGGGCCGGAATAAAGAATTTATTCACAAATCAATATTGACAACTAAATTAATTTAGATTTAATGAAAATAGGGGTAAAAAGATGAACGTTGATATTAAATCTATGCCAAAGCCTATGAAAGCCTTTTTCAATGGTATTGCACAGGTTGTTTTCATTGAAAACACTATCTCTGGCATTATATTCTTCATTTCTTTCTTTATCGCTGGTCTTGAAATGACACAGTGGAACTTTGGAAGCTGGGACAGCTGGAAGTTTGGTATTTTCACATTAATCGGTGTTAACCTTTCAAACTTAGTTGCATACCTTATGGGTGCTGACAGAGACGCTATTACATCAGGTCTCTTCGGATTCTGTCCTAACCTTGTAGCTATCGCTGCAGGCGTGTTTGCAGGCGATGCATTTACAGCTTGGTTCGTATTATTTGCTGGATGTATCTTAGTTGTACCTATCCAGATTGTAATCAATAGATTTACAGGTCACTTTGGCCTTCCGGGATTTACATTCCCATTCATTGTAACTACATGGTTCTTCATCTTAATCAGCTTCAGTACTGATTTACTTACATACAACAGAGCAGGTGTACTTCCTGACGGTACTCTTGCAGCAGGCGGTTGGATGACTGCATCAAATCCATTTACATTTACTGCCGGCGGCGTTGGTTCAGGAGCTGCTGAATTGTATCCTGGTGAAGGTTGGGGACTCTTCTTCACTAACGGTTTCGAAGAAATTTGGGTAATTGACGGATTTATCGGATCTCTTATCTGTATCTTCGGTTACTTCTGGTATGACTGGAAGTTCGCTATCAGAGCTTGTATCGCAATGGGATTCACTGTTGGATTCGGTATGATCTTCTCTGTAAACATGGTTCAGATGAACTATGCTCTCTACGGATACAGCGCAATCCTTACTGTAGGTGGTATTGATACATTTGCTACATCAAAACCTAATACAGGAAGATATTGGTTCCTGTTCTTCTTAGGTCTTGTATTAACATGTTTCATCAACTATGCTATCGGAAACGTACTTGGTGTGTTTGGTCTTCCAAACTGTACTCTCGCTTTCGTTGTTGCAGGATGGATGGTTCTCGTTGTAGAGCACTTCATGTTAGAGCAGGCTGAAAAAAGAGCTTTGAGCAAAAAATAATTAAAGTCTAAACACTTTAATCTAAATAAAAAGACAGTCGGTTGATACCGGCTGTCTTTTTTTGATATTTAATTATATACCTGTTGTTACTAATAATTTATTCCTTATAATTTCTCATATAAGACTACATCTCACTGTTTTCATTATTTACAGACAGTATATATAATGCTATTATATTTTACGCAATATATATTAAATCTTATCAATGTGAAATTCAACAATGTATAAACAGGTTTATACATACAAAACCGGGAGGAAGTCATGGTTCAGGAAATATTAAATGAAAACGTCGACATTACCGTCCAACGTGATAAACAGATAATTAAAACCAGTGTTGTAGGAATATTAACCAACGTAATGTTGTCGGCATTCAAAGCCGTAATAGGAATAATCAGCGGATCCATAGCGATTACTCTTGATGCGGTAAATAATATATCCGACGCATCTTCCGGCGTAATCACAATCGTCGGCACTAAACTTGCATCCAGAAAACCGGATCGTAAACATCCTTTCGGATACGGACGAATAGAGTATTTAACCGCTATTATCATTTCAGTGATTGTCTTGTATGCCGGTATAACATCTCTGATAGAGTCCATCGACGGTATTATTCACCCGGAAACTCCTAATTACGGCGCCGTATCGCTTATTATCGTAGCAGCCGGCGTTGCAGTTAAAATTATTCTCGGACGATATGTTAAATCCGTAGGAAAGAAGGTGGATTCAGATTCACTTGTAAACTCAGGGCAGGACGCACTTCTTGACTCAATTATATCCGCCTCCACTCTCGCCGCCGCCGGTATTTATATCGGATTCGGACTTTCACTTGAGGCCTATCTCGGAGCCGTTATTTCGGCAGTCATAATAAAATCCGGAATAGATATGCTTCGCGAGGCGGTTTCAAGACTGCTCGGAGAAAGAATCAGTGCTGATACCGCCAAAGCCATTAAGGAAACCATAACCTCTTTTCCGGATGTCAGGGGAGCATACGATCTCGTATTAACCGACTACGGCCCTAATTACTACCAGGGTTCCGTTCACATCGAAGTCCCCGATACATACAATGCCGATAAAATTGATGAACTTATAAGAAATATTTCAATCACCGTATATCAAAAACATCATGTAATACTTACTGCCGTCGGTGTTTATTCATATAATACAAAAGATGAAAATGCCATAAAAGTCCGAGACGACATAACAAATATTGTATTTTTAAATAAGTATGTACAGCAAATGCACGGTTTTTACATTAACGAACAGAAAAAAGAAATACGATTTGATGTCGTAATCAGCTTTGATGCAAAAGATATAGACTCCGTATATAAAGATATAGTCGACTCCGTAAGCGAAAAATATCCGGATTATAAATTATCCGTTGCCGTTGATACCGATTTTACCGAATCATAAATTATGAATCCGTGATTTAAACTTACCGTTATTTCAAAATTAACGGAAATTAATATTATATTTTACTTAATACGCAAATTTATTACACATTTTGTTATTTGTATAGTATAATATTAGACAAATGTATTAATTATTATACATTCAGTACTAATTTATTAATAAAATGTTTTGTGTGGAGTAAAAAATGAAAATTGCACTTATAGATGATGAACCGATATTTCTTAACGCACTGGAGTCTACTCTTAAAGCCGCCTTGGAAAGGAGTGGAATTTATTGCTTCACCATAGATAAATTTGATAATTCGGCGGACTTTTTAAAAGTATGGAAACCTTTTTCATACGATCTTATATTTCTGGATATTTTTATAGATGAGATAAACGGAATAGATATAGGAAGACACATAAGAGAGGCCGACGATAAAGTAAACATACTGTTTTGCAGCACAAGCAATGACTATGCCATGCAAAGTTATGAATTAAATGCCAGTTACTATATGACAAAGCCTCTTTCGGAAGATGCCGTAACGTCAATGCTTAAGAGAATCAATCTGAAAAGAATGAATAAAACTCAAAAAATAACTCTTCCCGACGGTTACTCATGTCTGCTGTACGACATAATCTATACCGAATACTCCAATCACTCGGTAACGTTATATATGGAATCCTGCAAACCGCATTCTCTATATATTTCGCAAAGCTCCATGGAAGAATTACTTTTGTCATATGATGACTTTGTCGTTGTCAATCGAGGCAATATTGTAAATCTCCAAAAAGTGGACAGACTTGAAAAGGACTGTCTGTATCTGTATTGCGGAACTTATATCCCCGTTTCCAGAAGTAAATATAAAGCTGTTTCAAAGAGATATGCGGATTACAAACTCAAAAAAATCAGCGAAGATCTAAATTCCGATTAAATATAAAAACATACATGGTTGTGAACGAAAATATTGTTCACCGCCATGTATGTTTTTTATTCCATAAAATGATATCGTTTAATTAACCGCCCTGTTTATGTTTAAATGTGCCTTATTGTTTTATCCGTTATACTATGAGATATACGTTAAATTCACCGCTGCCCTGTTCAATATTCAATATTCCTCCGTATTTTTCCACTATCGCTCTTACGGAATCAATTCCTACTCCCTCACCGGGATGTTTCGATGACATGAATTTATTGTTCTCGTTTACAACGGCTTTTCCTATCATATTATTCTTTATGTGTGTAATAATCTGTCCGTTATCATAAACTCCTTTAACCTGAATATACGGTTTAAAAGCTTTATCGTGTTCAACACCGTATCTGCACGCATCGAATGCATTTTCAAGGAAATTTGCAAATATAACTGTAAGATCCGTCTGACTGATATGCATTTCTTCGGGATATGAAAGCTTTATGTCCGTCTTTATGCCGTATTCTTTTGCCCTTGCATCAAAGTATGTCATTACCGCATTTATTCCGAAGTGCTCACAATATGTTACCATACTGCTTTTTTCCACCGATTCCATCCTCTCTTCTATATACGCTTTCGCCCTGTCGCTCTTTCCGCCTTCAATGAGAGAATTTAAAACAAGAAGGTAATGGCGCATATCATGTCTTGCCCTTCTGGTCTCCTGTATTCTTCCTTCCAGTTCCTTATGTTGGTATTTATATACTTCTTCAATTCTTGACCTTTCCCTGTGCAATGCCTTAATGGTAATTTCCCGCATAAATTCGAAGAAAAACGTAAATATATAAAGGACTATGATTACCATGGGAAAAATAGTTTTAAATCCGGGATGATAATCATATTTTACCAATTCATTGCCAAACGGTGTCCAAAAGAAAAAAATAAGCTCCGCAATTATTGCAAATACGCTTACAGATCCGTATTTAAGACCTATCAGCAATACACAAACAGGAGGTGAAAGAACTATCCATACCACGCTTATACCGTCGGAGGCGCCTAATATAATAACATAAGTGGCTACTAAGAAAAAATGTACATTCATGATAACCGTTACAATCAAGGTACCTTTCCCTTTAAAGAAATATACTATCCAATAGCATATAAAATATAATATCGTCAGGGACAGTGCTATGTTACCCATTGTAATTTTATTGTTTGCATAATTTATGACAGATACTATTGATAAAAATAACACTAAAATCTTCAATACATATCTGAATCTTATTTCAGCTCTCGCCTTTTCGCTGTATATAGTGCGATAAGTATCATTTACCAGTCTCTTATATAGTTTTTTGAAATACATTTTTCACATTCCCTAATAAAGTTTTTGACATTATAACATATTTGTATATCCCCAAATATGTCTTTACTCAAATTGCATATATCAAAAATTTAAAGCGGAAAATGTATTATAGCGGATAATAAAATATGAAGTACCTATTTCACCATATTCCCATTATTTTCTGCATTAACAGAGAAACGGCCGTAATACCGGCCCAACACATTCCGCCTAAAACTATCGGTTTTCCGCCGCTTTTTATCAGCTTAATAACATTGCTGTTCAAACCGACGGCCGCCATGGACATTACTATACAAAACTTTGACAATTCCTTTAGAGGATTAAATGTCTCAGCCGGCACTCCCGCATTGACCGCAACGGTAGTTACAACCGCGGCCGCAACAAAAAAGATAATGAATACCGGAAAAGCTTTCCAAAAATTGAATTTCTTTGCGCTGCTTTCCTTTTTTGTCTCCTTTTTCGCCTGCATAAGGCTTAAAACAAGGGTTATCGGAATAATTGCCAATGTTCTTGTCAACTTTACGGTGACTGCCTTATCCAGCGTCTGAGTTCCGAGTCCCCACATACTGTCCCAAGATGCGGCCGCAGCCGTTACGGATGAAGTATCATTTACCGCAGTCCCGGCAAACACGCCAAAAGCTTCTCCGTCTGTTGTGCTGAATCCCACAAGACTTCCCAATATCGGAAAAAGTACGGCTGCAAGTATGTTAAAAAAGAATATAACCGATATTGCCTGAGCGACTTCATCGTCGTCCGCTCCTATTACAGGAGCGGTGGCCGCAATGGCAGAGCCTCCGCAAATTGACGAACCTACACCCACAAGAGTTGAAATATCGGACGGAATCCTCATGATTTTATGCATAATCCATGTAATTACCAACGACGTGGTTATGGTACAAATTATAATGGGCAATGACTGTATCCCCGTTTCGGCAACCACACTCAGGTTCATTCCGAATCCCAGCAGCACTACCGCCGCCTGAAGAATATATTTTGACGTAAACGCAATTCCGAAAGATGCCTTCCCTTTATTCGTCCATATTAAAGTAACAGCCATTCCAATCAGAATTGCAATTACGGCTCCGCCCAACAAAGGAAGAGCTTTTCCAAGAAACCATGACGGTATGGCAATCATAAGACATACGATTATACCAAGTCCGTTTTTCTTTATAAAATTCATATTACCGCCCCTTCCTTTTTGTTGTATTTATCTTCCGTAAACAAATTATATTCACTTCTGAATATTAAGTAAAATTATAGTATTTTATATATCAATAATAATTTGTTATAGTTATACTCGGATGTTTAAATAAATTCGATCAAAATTTACGACTTAAGAAAAGGAGGGCGTATGCTTGATTTTCGCGTAGCAACATTTCTGACAGTCTGTAAAACATTAAATTTTACACGTGCTGCAGATGAACTTAATCTCACACAGCCTGCCGTAACACAACATATACATTTTCTTGAGAAATATTACGGAGTAAAACTGTTCAGATATGACAAAAAAGTATTATATTTAACGGATGAGGGAAAAATTCTGTATGAAAGACTTAACTCAATAAGAAAAGATGAAGATGAGATACAAAATGAACTGAGGTTTAAAAAAGATATTTTCCCGTTGATATCTTTCGGCGTCACAATGACCATAGGAGAATATGCGATTATCGAACCCATTGCATCATTTATTTCATCTCATCCGGAAATAAATATACACATACATTACGGTAATACATATGAACTTTTAAAAATGTTGGATGACGGAATTATTTCATTTGCACTTATAGAAGGATATTATCCCGAAGAAAAATACGGTCATTGCAAATATATGACAGATGATTTTATCTGTATTTGCTCTTCAAACCACGTTTTTTCCCGTAAAAAGCCGGATAATTTAAAAGATCTTATTAATGAAAAACTTATTCTCAGAGAAAAAGGAAGCGGAACAAGGAATATTTTAGAAAGATGTCTTGCATCAAGAGGTATGGGCATATCGCAATTTAAGTCTTTTATTCAGGCGGAAAATATGCATACAATTGTAAATCTTGTAGAAAATGACTGCGGAATAGCGTTTCTTTACAAAACCGCTGCCAATGAAAGTTTAAAAAAAGGTTATATACAGGAGTTAAAACTGTCGGACTTTTCCATGAAACACAATTTTGATTTTGTATGGGATAAAAACAGTATTTATGCCGACATTACATTGGAATTTGCAAAAAAGCTCATGTCATGACAAGTATCGACTTTAAAAACAAGATCGGCAATTCGACAAAAAGACACATGGCTCCGTCAACGCCGGGCTTCACAAACAATCCGTAAAGGCGTTACGGATTGTTATTATATACCGACGATTATTACCATGTGTCTTCTTAATTAAAATACCTGAATTCTACATTTATTAATTCAGGTATTATTGTGCTTTATCTTTCGTTTATAATTTTCTGAAATCCGAAGCCGGATGCTTGCATACCGGACAAATAAAATCTTCCGGCAATACTTCACCTTCATAGATATATCCGCATATTGTACATATCCAGCCTTTTTTCGTCTCTGTCTTTTCATTTGCCTTTGGCTTAATATCGGAAAAATAATATGCATATGTAGCCGAAGGATCATTACTTAATACTTCACCGTCTTCAACGCTTGCTATGAAAAGCGTATGGCTTCCCAGATCTACCGTCTCAATTACCTTTGCGCAAAAATAAGCATTTGTTTCTTCCGTGCGAATAACCGTTATACCGTTGCCTGCCCTTGTAATCTCAATCTCTTCAAACTTGTCTACATCTTTTCCGCTTTGAAAACCAAAGTGTTTAAATGTCTCAAACTTAGCTTTTTCGCTTAAAATTGAAACATTGAATTCTCCCGTATGCACAATCATATCATGGGTATAGTCTTCTTTATTTACGGCTATTGAAATCGTATTAGGCTCGCTTGCAACCTGAATCGCCGTATTAATGATACATCCGTTGTCACGGTCGTTTTCGCGTGCGGTCAACACAAATAATCCGTATGTCAGCTTTCTCATTACCTTATTATCCATCATTATCCTCCTTACCGTTATACCGACATTTACATATTTATCTGTTAATATTATACGATAAAAAAGTACATTATTATATGATTGTGCGTAATAATGTCATTTCTTTTTATTTTTTGTCATTTCAAAACTCAAATCAACCAACATTTTCACTTTCTCATCATCTGCCGTACCGTCCAATGCAACCGATATCCAATTTGTTTTATTCATATGATACGCACCGAAAAAACCACGATTATCAATAAGAGAACCAATCATAACCGGATCGCACTTAACATTCACTATATCCATGTTGCCGTTCTCTTCCGGTACCAGCTTTTCCTTCGGCACATCCATAACCAGAGCGAACCATTTACCGTTATCTTCGTGTCTGAAAACTTCAAAATCCGGATATTTCGCCCATGGTCTGTCTGAAATGATATTATATTGAGATTTAATATATTCCGATAATTCCTTTCTGTTCATTAGTCCTTCTCCTTATTTGAAAATCATACTCAAATTACGCTGCATACGGTTCATCAGTCTTATTTAAATTCCTTCATTTTCCCAGAACAAATCATCCAGCGTTTTGTCCAAGGCCTTGCAGATAGCGATGCATAAATTTATTGTCGGATTATAGTCCCCGTTTTCAATTGCATTAACGGTCTGTCTGGAAACACCGACAATGTCTGCAAGCTGTTGTTGTGAGAGGTTCTTTGCGGTTCTTGCAGACTTCAGCCTCAGGTTCTTCATAATTCATTTCCCCGATGTTCTCTTAATTTCTGAAATAAAACAGAGACTGCTATTATGAGAAACATAATTCCAAGCGGAAGGTTGATATTAGTTACGGTTAAATGTTTCTCCGGAAGACCTTCATCCGCAATTCTGCCTATACCGATTATCAGGTTAAATAAACCGATGGCAGATATCAATACCGTCCACCTCTTCCAATTTCCGCTAATACCAAAATAAACGCCGCTGATAACCATATATACGGTATAGACTGTAATCATCAGGAGGCTTACCATAATTATTGCCAGACTTCCTGTGACCGGAAACATATCGGTCTCAACAAGGATAGCTGCAATTATACCGGCAACAACACCTGTAATCATGGCATACTTATACGCCTTCCCCCTTATCGCCGTCTGCCGTTCGTCGTATTTACATCCCGTGAATTTAAATTTCCTGCGAATAATTATGAGAAGTAAAAACACACCAAGGAAAACTCCGAAATAGTAGTTGTTGTTCATATTTTCTCCTTAAATAATTTAATATGTCAACTATATTTGACATATTAAAAATACCACTGCAATAGAATGATGTCAAATATATATTACATTTCTACAATCAACCTCTGATATACGTTCCCCACTATCCTTTCATATGTGCATTAGTATGTTCGCATATATGCTTACATTTTCACCTCGAATGTAAAAAAAAAGACAAGACAAATCAGTGATTTGCCTTGTCCAAAACACACCATTATTCATTTTAATAAATCCAAATATCCTCTTCTGTAATTGACTCCAACATGTGAAGCACAGTGACTCCATCTCGTTCTACTTTTATGAGTTCATCAACAGTCTCTACTTCTGTTGTCTCCTGATAAAACTCACAGAACGAAATAACATCCTTGCCATCAATCACTCCATATGTTATAGAATACTTTTTTCCATTGAACTTAAATTCAATCTCACGTCCCTCAGAAATATATTCTCTTAACTGATCTAAATTCATTTATTTCACCTCCGTATATGATTTCTATGCATCTTTCCATTATCGTCATAGGTTATCTTATGCTGATGCGGAACTTTAGGATGCATTTTTGAATTACCGTGATTTGAATAATCTATATCCAAATAAATTTTTCCATTATCTCCATAATAACGTTCCCGGTCAAGTTTGCCTTCTTTATAACTCTTGGTAACAGAATTAGCAGTTCCTTCTGTTGGTAAACTGCCTCAGTTTTAAGAAATGTGCGAAAAAGTGAAAGCACTCTGCGAATTACTCACAGAGTGCTTTTCTTCAAGTTTCCAGCTTTGTTGTCATATAGTCGTCATAGGCGGTGAGCTCTTTCTTTTTCAGAGCGTCGGTCACATCAACATAGATATTCATCGTCGTCGATACATCAGCGCGTCCCAAAAACGCCTGAAAACAGACAGCAAGCGGACATTTTGCAGACATTTTAAAAAAAGTCCGTTTTATTCAATGCTAATGGTTATAGTAACATCTCCATTAGAAAGAAGATCAGTTATATCTTCCGCATTCTTATCAGATATGTGACCAAGCCTTGTATATGACCAGCTATTAGAACCATAGAACACTACCATCTGATTTCCTGAGTATAGTACAATGTCACCTTAAGTCGTTGTTGTCTGCTTATCATCTCGCGGCAAGTTCTGTCCTAATGAGCCTACCTGCTCAAAACCTCCATATATTGACATCTGGATTGTAACATCACCTTCTCTGACCATATCCCGTAGTGCTGCTACAGCCTGGTTGTCTTCCCAATCCACATTTACTTTTGTATCACCGATTTTCATTATCATAGTGGTTTCTCCAATACCTGTTTCATCAGATGAAGTATTATTCTCAGCAGCCTGATTATCAACTTCTTCTGTGCGATATATTTCTGAGTCTTCTGATAAAACAGTTTCTTCTACATTTTCCGATGTATAACCGGCAGCTAGCGAATCATGATTTGCATATTCTGCTGTCTTAGTATCACCTGAACAGGCGCTGACCAAAAGCATCATGAACACACTAAACGTCGTCAAGATCAATTTCGTTTTCATCGCAAACCCATTCTATTTTAATGCCTTTCCAAACTCATAGGCTTCACTTAATTCCTCGGATTTACTTGAAGCCTCTCCCATATCGACTATGCCTCCACAGAATAATGAACCGGAGAATTCTGCCTTTTCAAAACAATCAACCCATCCCCGGAGTCCGCTTTCAGCCTTTTGGGGTACAAACTCTTCATCCTCAGCCGCAACAGAGAGCATATATACATTCCTGAACTTATAGTCTGAAGGATACAGAGGATTGAGCCTGTCCAAAAGAGTCTTCATCTGGCCGCTCATCTCGTAGTAATAAATCGGAGTCGCAAATACCAACGTGTCTGAGTTCTTTACTTTTTCTGCAATCCCAACAGCATCATCATTAGTGACACACCTCTGAGTATTCTGACAGGCAAGACAGCCTATACAAAAACCGATATTTTTCCCTTTCAGGCTTATATGTTCCACATCATGACCTGAAGCTTTTGCTCCCTCTATAAGCTTTTTCGTAAGTATATCGGAATTACTCTTTGCTCGAAGACTTGTAGAAATCACTAATACTTTACTCATATAATCCCATCCTTTATTTCTTCTCTATCGGTTTAACATTTTCTATCTTCTTGATAAATTTTGCAGGAACACCTCCTACAATTGTGTTTTCCTCAACATCCTTTGTCACAACAGCTCCGGCTGCAATTACAGCACCATCACCAATTGTCACACCTCTTGTAATTATCGCTCCTGCTCCGATCCAAACCCTGTTTCCAATATGTATAGGAGCACACAGAAGGTGCCTGTCATAAGGATTCAAATCATGATCCAGAGTAGCAAGGACGACCCTGTGCCCAATCAGGGTGTTATCACCAATGTATATGCCGCCCTGATCCTGGAAGTTGCATCCGGAATTGATGAATACATTTTTTCCGATGTGAATGTTTCTTCCAAAATCCGTATAAAAAGGTGGGAACAATCTAAAGTTTTCATCCACTTCCTCACCTGTCAGTTCAGTCATGATACTGACGATTTCCTCTGGCGTATGGTACTTGGTATTTAATTCCATGGTCTGCTTTATGGCAGCCTGGCTCTGCCTCATGAAACATTCATGCATCTCTTCTGTCATATCTTCTACTCTGTCCGAATTAAGATATTCCAGTATTTCTTCAACTGTTATCATTACTTTAAATTCTCCTTAAAAAAGCTCTCCAGCTTGTCATAAGGAATATAATCCTTATCTCCGCCGTCATATAGATCTGTATGCACCGCATCAGGGATTATCATAAGTTCTTTATTATCAGTATACTTGCTGTCTTTAATCATATCTGCATAGGCATCCTTTGAGAAATAACATGAGTGTGCCTTTTCTCCATGGACAAGTAATACTGCACTTCTGATTTCATTACTGTACTTTAATATTGGCTGATTAACGAAAGACTCACAACCGATTACATTCCAGCCTCCGTTAGAATTAAGACTTCTCTTGTGATAACCTCTGTCGGTCTTGTAGTAGTCATAGTAATCTTTCACAAAGAAAGGGGCATCCTCAGGAAGCGGATCTACAACTCCGCCGCCAAGCTTATATTCACCTGCCTTAAGGTCCTCAAGTCTCTGGGCACATAAAGCTGCCTTATGCCGGTATCTTGCTTCTTCACTGTCCTCTGAATCAAAATATCCCTTGGCATTTACTCTTGTCATGTCGTACATGGTAGAAGCAACGGTTGCTTTTATTCTTGTATCCAACGCAGCTGCGTTAATAGCCATTCCACCCCAGCCGCAGATACCGATGATTCCAATCCTGTCAGGATCAACCTTCTCATTCAAGGAAAGAAAATCAACTGCCGCCATAAAATCTTCTGTGTTGATATCAGGAGATGCCATGTATCTTACATTTCCTCCGGACTCACCTGTAAAAGAAGGATCAAAAGCGATTGTTAAGAATCCTCTTTCTGCCATTGTCTGTGCATAGAGGCCTGAACACTGCTCCTTTACCGCGCCAAAAGGTCCGCTTACGGCAATTGCAGGCAGCTTTCCTTCCGCATTCTTTGGAACATACATATCTGCCGCAAGGGTGATTCCATATCTGTTTACAAATGTAACTTTGCTGTGGTCTACCTTATCACTTTTCTTAAATGTCTTATCCCACTCAGTTACAAGGTTTAATTCTTCTTTTCTGATCATTTTGTCATCCTCCTGAATTATTTTTCTTTCTGTATCTGTCTTATCAAAAAATCCATATTATCTACTTTTTTCTGGCTCTCATGAAGCTCATCCATAAGGTGACAACGGCATTTCCTAAGATCTCGTAAAAGAGTATCGGTATCACCTTCTTCATACATTTTCTTCATGAAGTCTATTTGTTTATCGTCACAGCCCATATCTGAAAGGTTTTCAAGAATCTTTACCGTATCCATCTTATTTCTCCTTCCGGTTTTTATATTAAAACCTTGACCGGATTTTCGCTAATGAATAAAATAAATATCATGATATTCGTTTTTTGAATAACGCTTAAACAGCCGGCTTTATGGAGGATTTCATGGAAATAAAAAATCTCAGATATTTTCTTGCAGTTGCCAGGGAAGAAAACATGTCGAAGGCTGCTGAGCAGCTCCATGTTTCGCAACCAACTCTTTCAAAGACATTAAAAGCGTTAGAGGAAGAACTTGGGAAGAAACTGTTTATCAGGCACAGCTTCAGTATTTCACTCACTGATGAAGGAGTGCTCCTGCGTGACCGCGCACAGGATCTTGTGGCTATGTCAGATAAGATTGAACAGGAATTTAACTCCCTGGATGATATAACAGGCGGGGATATATATTTGGGACTGGCAGAAAGCTATCAGATCAGATACCTTGCCAGAGAGATTTATAAATTAAAGGAAAAATACCCAAACTTCACTTATCATATAACCAGCGGAGATACTGAACAGGTTACTGAAAAGCTTGATAAAGGCATTTTAGACTTTGCTGTACTATGTGAAACACCTGACAGCAATAAATATGAATATGTTAAGTTTCCGGAAGCCGATGTATGGGAAGCAATCATATCTTCATCTCATCCACTTGCAAAGAAAAAATCCATCCATGTCTCTGACCTGATAGGACAGCCTCTGTTTGTCTCTGAGCAAAGCTGGAACAATGAAATCAAAACATGGGCTAAAGAAAGATTTTCTAAGCTAAAACTTGAAGGCTCCTTCAGGCTATCTTATAACGGCTATGTATTTGCAAGAGAAAACCTCGGAATACTTCTTACATTTAAGAATCTGATAAATACCGAAGGAACTGATATGGTATTCAGACCGCTTTCACCTGAACTGAAGTCAGAACTATATCTCATATGGAATAAATATCAGACCTTTACTCCTATTGCTGAAAAGTTTCTGGAGCAGATAAAAAAGACTTTCAAGTAATTTTCAAGAAGATCACAGCATAATAAATATGACCTTTCAAACAGGGATGAAAGGCTTTTCAGCCTCTTTTCCTGCTGTCTGCACGCAAAAAGGCACCCCCTCTCAGATTGATTCTGAAAAGGAGTGCCTTGAAGGTTTTTGGAACCGGGACGTACACTTTACTTTATACTGTCATCTGTTACGATGTACCGTTATTTGACTTTTTGTTGCACAAATGTTGTAAATCCGGTGCCACTGCAAAAAATCAGCCTGGATTTGTTGTAAAAATCCGCAGGTTTTCCGCCTGTGATTTTCCCCGGATCAATACAGCTTTGCACCTGCCGGAATGTGGTCATCAACCATCAGAAGATGAAGCTTTTCTTCGCCTTCTTCTTCATGAACAGCACTGATAAGCATACCGCAAGAGTCAATGCCCATCATAGCTCTCGGTGGAAGATTTACAATGGCAATACATGTCTTTCCGATTAATTCTTCAGGTTCATAATATTCATGAATACCGCTTAAAATGGTTCTGTCTGTGCCCGTTCCGTCATCGAGAGTAAATTGAAGAAGTTTCTTCGACTTAGGAACCGCAATACAATCCTTAACCTTTACCGCACGGAAATCAGACTTTGAAAATGTCTCAAAATCAACGGTTTCTTCAAATAAAGGCTCAATCTTAACCTTGGAAAAGTCAATATTTTCAGGCTTTGTATCCGTATTTGCAGCCGTAGTGCCCGCATCGTTTTTCTTTCCGTCATTGAGGGTCTTCATTGTCGGGAATAAAAGTACATCTCTGATGGAGGCTTCGTTTGTAAGGAGCATAACGAGTCTGTCTATACCGATACCGACTCCGCCGGTAGGAGGCATACCATATGCAAGCGCATTAAGGAAATCTTCATCAATGGACTGGGCTTCATCATCTCCCGCTGCCTTTAAAGCCTCCTGAGCTTCAAATCTCTCTCTCTGGTCAATAGGGTCGTTAAGCTCTGAATATGCATTGGCAAGTTCACGGCCCGCAACAAATAATTCAAATCTTTCCGTAAGTTCCGGATTGTTAGGAATCTTCTTTGTAAGAGGAGATATTTCTATAGGATGATCTATAATAAATGTAGGTTGAATAAGCTTCTCCTCAACGTATTCTTCAAAGAACAGGCTTAAGATATCACCCTTCTTATGTCTGTCTTCAAACTCAATTCCCTTTTCTTTTGCAAGAGCCTTTGCGGATTCCGTATCCGGGATATCATTGAAATCTATTCCGGAATATTTCTTAACCGCATCTGTCATTGTCATTTTTGCAAACGGAGATTCAAAATCAAGCACTTCGTCACCGTAAGGCACCTTGGCCGTACCGTTAACCTTAAGGCATACATCTCTGATTAAACTTTCCGTAAGTTCCATCATGCCGTTATAATCCGTATATGCTTCATATAATTCAAGAAGGGTGAATTCCGGATTATGTCTTCCGTCAACGCCCTCGTTTCTGAACACTCTTCCTATTTCATATACTCTTTCAAGTCCGCCTACGATAAGTCTCTTTAAATATAACTCAAGAGAGATTCTCAAATTAATGTCTTTGCTTAAGGCATTGTAATGTGTCGTAAACGGTCTTGCACTCGCTCCGCCGGCATTATCAACAAGAATAGGTGTTTCAACTTCGATAAATTCTCTGCCGTTTAAAAAGCTTCTGATTTCACTGAGAATGGCCGATCTCTTCTCAAATGTCGTTCTTACTTCCGGATTTACGATAAGATCTACATATCTCTGGCGATATCTCTGATCCGTATCCTTGAGTCCGTGATATTTTTCAGGAAGAACCTGTAAGCTCTTAACAAGAAGGGTAATCTCCGTTACATGTACCGATATTTCGCCCTTCTGAGTCTTGAATACCTTACCCTTAACGCCTACGATGTCACCGATATCGAATTTTTTAAAAGCCTTATATCCCTCTTCTCCCAAATCGTCTCTGGAAACATAGAGCTGTATATTGCCGTTTCTGTCCGCAACATTGGCAAATGATGCCTTACCCATAACTCTCTTGGCCATAAGACGACCTGCTATGCTTACTTCTGCGCCGTCCATCTCGTCAAAATTATTTTTTATGTCATTTGTATGGCATGTTACGTCATACTTTGTTATCTCAAAGGGATCGTTTCCTTCTGACTGTAATGCGTTGAGCTTTTCCATACGGTTTTTTATCTGCTCGTTAACATCCGCTTCTCTGTTGTCTGCCACAATGGTTCTCCTTTCCGTAATCAATAATCAGTAATCAGTCGTTCTTAACCGCCAAAATTTTGTACTCGATAATGCCGCCTGCAGGTGAAGCCGCACTTACGATATCACCTACTTCACGTCCGAGAATAAGTTTTCCGATAGGTGATTCTATGGAAATCTTATTGTCAAGGATACTTGCTTCAAGAGGACCTACAAGTTTATATTCAAGTTCCTCATCATATTCCAGATCCTTTAATGTCACGACACTTCCGAAGGCAACCTTGTTATCACCGCTCTTTTCTTCATCAATAATCTGGCAGTTCTTAAGTTCAGCCTCGAGTTTGGAGATTTCACCCTCAATCTTTCCCTGTTCTTCTCTTGCCGCTTCGTACTCGGCGTTTTCGGATAAGTCTCCCTGTTCCTTTGCCTCACCTATTTTTTTGATAATCTCCTGACGCTCAACGGTCATAAGATGTTCGAGTCTTGCCTTCTTTGCTTCGTATCCCTCTTTTGTAATCCAATTCTTTTCTGCCATGTCAGCCTGCCTTTCCGTGTTAAGTATTGCGCTCCTGTGAGCCCTGCGCTTTATTATGCTATTATAAAATAAATGTTAGAGCAGAATATGTGCTCTAACATCTTATATCAAAATTATATTATTATAAAATTCACCATGAGATTATAATATTTTATGACATCAATGTCAATTTATAGTATCCTTTCAACAAGCCTCACAAGTTCGTCGGCACTTTCACAGGAATTGACTTCTTTTCTTAATTCCGTGGCATGGGGAATACCCGCGGTATACCATCCGCAATGTTTGCGCATTTCCCTTACGGCAATATATTCCCCTTTAAACGCCGTAAGTTCCCTTATGTGGCGGATCATCATTTTCTTTCTTGTTTCCAGGTCCACTATATTAACGTGATTATATTCGCTTTTAATCTCCGATTCCCCGCTCTTTAGTTCCTCCACGGAATATGTGTCAAACATCTTTTTAAATCTTGAAAAAATCCATGGATTTCCCTTCGCGGCTCTTCCTACCATAATTCCGTCACATTTTGTAAGTCGTATCATATGATATGCTGACTCTTCGTCCGTTATGTCTCCGTTCCCTATTACGGGCACCTTCACGGCTTCTTTAACCGCCTTTATGACTGACAAATCCGCTTTCCCGGAATAATACTGCTCTCTGGTTCTTGCATGTACAAATATTGCCTTTGCGCCGGCTTTCTCACATTCACGGGCCACCTCCGGAGCATTAATATGAGCGTCATCAAATCCCGATCTTATTTTTACTGTTACCGGTTTGGACTGGCTGTTAACGATACTGTTGACAATGGCTCCCGCAAGTTTCGGATCTTTCATCAATGCAGATCCTTCCCCGTTGTTTACTACCTTCGGAACGGGACATCCCATATTTATATCCACAAATGCAAATTTTCTGTCTTCAAGTTCTCTCGCAATACTGCCCATTATTTCCGGTGATGAGCCGAATAACTGCAATCCGACGTTACCTTCGTCACCTTCCGTATATAGCAGCGGCTCCGTATTTTTATTTTTGTACAATACGGCCTTGGCGCTTATAAGCTCTGTCGTACTTCCTCCGCATCCCTGTTCATGACATATTTTTCTGTACACATAATCCGTAACCCCTGCCATCGGAGCTAAAAATACAGGTGTACCGAATTCTGCGTCTCCTATTTTCAAACTCATTTTCCGCCTTTTCAATATACCTGTAATTATCGGTTAAAATCATATTCCGTTATCGGAAGCTGATATAAATATCCTGTAAAAATATACAAGCTGTTCAAACAACTCTTCTTTTTCCTTTTCCAGCTGCCTAATCATAATCCCCGCGGATATTCCGTCATGTAAAATATCGTCTTCATTGACTTCCGTTCTTAATTCAATGTCTCCGCCTTCATTAAACACAACCGATATGACTCCGCCGCACTCCTCTGTATACTTTACGCACATTATCTGCAGCTCGTCCTGTATATCCTTGGGTAATTTTGCAAACTCAGGATTAAAATAATATTTTCTCTCATATGCGCTTGCCGCACACAATACCGTTTCGCTCATATCAGTCCCTATCCGGATCAACGCCGAGTGTAGCCGCCATAACAGCCTTTATTGTATGCATTCTGTTTTCTGCTTCATCAAATACAACCGACTGTTCCGAATTAAATACTTCATCCGTAACTTCAAGCTCTGTTATGCCGAATTTTTTGTTAAGATCCTGTGCCTTTAATGTGTCAAGGTTGTGGAATGAAGGAAGGCAATGCATAAATATCGCATTCTCCTTTGCCCTTTTCATCAAATCCGCATTTACCTGATAAGGCATAAGGTCGCCGATTCTCTGAGCCCATTTCTCATCAGGCTCTCCCATTGATACCCATACGTCGGTATAAATTACATCAGCACCTTCACATGAAGAAACCTCTGTGCTGAATTCTATTGAACCGCCGCTTTCTTTTGCCCATTCTTTGCATTTAGCCTGAAGCACTTCATCAGGGAAGTACATCTCCTTCGGAGCACATGCCACAAAATGCATACCCATTTTTGCACATGCAACCATCCATGAATTGCCCATGTTGTATCTTGCGTCTCCGAGGTATACCACTTTCTTGCCTTCAAGAGAACCTAACTTCTCTTTAATGGTAAGCATGTCCGCAAGAAGCTGTGTAGGATGATAATCATTGGTGAGTCCGTTCCAAACCGGAACCGTTGCATTATTTGCCAGACACTCAACTATTTCCTGACCGTAACCCCTGTATTCTATTCCGTCGAACATTGTTGTCAGAACATTAGCGGTATCCGCAATACTTTCTTTTACTCCGATTTGTGATACCGTTGAGTCAAGATATGTTGTTCCCATACCCAGGTCATGTGCGGCAACCTCAAATGAACAGCGTGTTCTTGTACTTGTCTTCTCAAATATCATGGCGATATTTTTGCCTTTGAGCGGAGCCCAAACCTCACCGTTTTTCTTCATTGCTTTTAATCTTGCGGAAAGATCTAATAAATATTCTATTTCTTCTTTTGTATAGTCCATAAGTGTAAGAAAATCTCTTCCCTTTAAATCAATCATATTATCCTCCCGATACCATGTACATTATAAGATTACGGCCGTAATATATGCATTTACACTGTAATTAACGCCGAACTTCCTAATTTATTCATTTTAATGCATAATTATTCTTTATACAGTGAATATTATACAACCTAAGGTCAAAAAGTAAAGAAAATATCATATAAAAAGACTGTAACTATGTATAAAATTACATAATTACAGTCTTATATCAAACCGGGTCTGTAAAACAGGGGGTATTACCCGGTTATATTCCGTTCAAATCCATACAAATTACCATGCTACTGCAATATCAAGCTGATTAGGGTTGGAAGCCACGAAACTTCCTGTATCTACAACAATTGCAGTTCCCAATGAAGACTCTAATATTGTTCCCTTTGGTCTTCTTGAAAGGTCAGCCGCAACCATTACATAATTACCGAACATTTTAACGCCGTCGTCACGAACCCAGTATACCCAGCCATCTGCCTCTGAGTATCCTAATGAACGCATGATTCTTACAACGCCGTTCATGTTAAGGTTATAATATGTTTCATAACCTGAAGGGCCGTTGAACACTCCTGCAGATTTTGTAAGGTGGCTTGAATACGGACCGCTCACCGATGATCCTGAATATGATGCAGCTTCTTCTGCGGCAATTTCTTCGTTAGTCTTACCTGTTTCTAATCCGAAATCAACATCTACCTGATCAGTGTTAACATATGCCTCAACGTTATTATCTAACTGAACAACAAGCTTGTTTTCAGCTGTTGAAACAACCTTAAGAGTTTCGTCCGGATTTACTGTCTTAACGGTTTCCTTATTGTCCTTACCGTATAATACAGTATTATCCGCCTTGGACTTCGCGGTTACATTTCCGATATTGTATGCAACAGCTTCGGCTTCATCACCGATTACAAGATTTTCGCTCTTTACATATCCTTTAAGATTACCTGACTGTACGAGAGTCATGTCACCTTCGTTGGAAATTACATCAGCGATATTCTTGTCATTAAGCTTGCCTACAACAGCGGCATCTTTATCGGCGCTTGCATATACATCCAATCCGGTTATTGCAATTGCTTTGTTGTCAAAAATATCTTTCTCAGTTTCCTCCGGAGCGGCAACAGTTTCCGTATATACGGTTTTGATTGTTGAATCTGAACTGAATCCGTTTTCAGAGTTAGGTAAACTTCCTGCGTTTGTAAGTGTCTGTATAAATAAAGAGCCTATACTTGCAGCAGTAACTGAAGATACTACGGCAAATCTCTTAATAATCGGTTTCATAAAAAATCCTTTCAAGTGTACATTTATAACATATTCGTTTCTAATTGTTTCTAATTTGTTACATTTATTACTTTGTCACTATAACAATATTAAATATATTTGTCAAACTTTAATTAATTATTAAACAATAACTATATAAATTATATATTAATCGCTTAAATCACCGATTATCATGTAAACGCTGAATATTACTGTGTTTTCAGCCAAATAAAATGTTACTTATTTGTTACAAACGGATAATATTTAAGAAATAATTGTATTTAATAAAGTACACATTTTCACATATTTAATAAGACTTCTTAACTGTTATTTCGGTGCTGCATATTAATGTTGAGCGGTGCTGTCTTACCGTATATTGTGATGTCAATTTTCCGTGTTTGATAGAGTTTCTTCCTATATATTCCGGTGGTACTTTTTCATGTTTCATTGAGTTTCTTCCTGTATTTTTGATGCTGCATTCTCATATTTCATTGATTTACTTACATATTTTCAATGTTATATTTCCGTATACGGTTGACTTCCTTCCTATAATATATATTTACATTTGTTTATATATTATTGTATAGTAGAGCAACATAATATTTAGATATAACATATAGGAGATATATACTATGACAAATAATTTTCAAAGATTTGCAATGCTTATCGGAAAAGACAAGATTGAAGAATTAAATAAGAAGAAAGTAATTATATTCGGTCTCGGAGGAGTCGGCGGCTCACTTGCCGAAGCCCTTACCAGAGCGGGAATAGGGCACTTTACATTGGTAGATAAGGATTCATTTGACGAAACAAATCTCAACAGACAATTATTTGCCACTTATAAAACAGTCGGTATGAATAAAACCGACGTTGCAAAGGAAAGAATGCTTTCCATCAATCCCAATGCCGAAATAGAAACCAGGAAAATGTTTTTCCTGCCTGAGAACAGTGATGAATTTGATTTTTCTCAATATGATTACGTTGTCGATGCCATTGACAATGTTACGGCAAAAATTGCACTGATACTTAAGGCAAAAAAAGAAGGTGCAAATGTCATATCAAGTATGGGTATGGGCAATAAATTCGATCCCACACAAATAAAAATCGACGACATTTACAAAACCTCTGTATGTAAACTGGCCAAAGTAATGAGAAAAGAGCTTAAAAAAAGAGGGGTAACGGATCTTAAAGTTGCCTATTCCACGGAAATCCCCGTAAAACCATTGTTTATTGCCGAAGGTAATGATGAAAGAACTCCCGGTTCATCACCCTTTGTTCCTCCATGCGCCGGAATAATTATGGCAGGCGAAATTATTAAAGATTTGCTATAATATAAAGACACGTTTATTATTGAACAGATTCTTTCTTTAGAGTAAAATACTATTGTTTGTAAAGTATGATGTATTGATGACTATTACAATTACCGCTCTGTGAGTATTGAAATAATTGTCAATAGCTCATATATTTATATAGTACATAGGTATGTGGAATAGTAACGAATTTTAGATTACTATATGGATATGCGCATTGTTTGCTAAGGAGGCTGCAATTTATATGAAAAAAAATAAAAAGTTTCTGTTTTGGTTAATACCGGTAGTTGCTTTTGCCGCATTCTATATTATAGGAGCTATCGTTTCGTCCAATAAGTTTTGGGGGAATACTTATCTGGGCGAAAAAAAGGCCGGATTCATGACGGTTGCCGATCTTAACAACGATCTTGTCTCATCCGACTCCATTACGATAACCACGAAAGACGGCGCAACCGAGAGCATTAAGTTGTCAGACATCGGATACAAATCTGAATATTCAACGGACATTCAGGCAATTCAAAAAGGACAGTCACCTATGTTATGGCTCTTCAATCTCGCAGGAAAGAAAACATATGATGTTCAAACAAAAACAACATATGATGAAGAGAAATTAAAAAGTGAAATCTCCGATATCGTAAACAACCTTAACTCCAATGCTGTGGAACCCGCCAATGCATACATTGACACTTCAAAGAGCGAACCCGTTATTGTAGAGGCTGTTGAAGGTAACAAAATTGACGGAGATAAGTTACAGAATACAATAATCTCCGATCTTAATTCCGGTGTATTCTCCGTAGATATAGAACAATCCGGATGTTACCTTAAGCCTACGGTTTATGCCGATAATGCAGAACTTAAATCATTGTTATCCACAATTTCCGAGCTTAAGGATGTAAAGGTTACGATTGATTTAACAGGTGCAACAGAAACCATAGATGTTGATACATTTAAGAATTGGATAACGACTGACGGAACCGAGTTATCATTTAAAGATGATTTGGTTAATGAATATGTATCATCTCTTGCAGATAAGTATAATACATACGGAACAACAAGAAAGTTCCCTGCAACGGAAATAGGACTTGTATCTCTTCCGGGTACCGCAAGAGATACATATGGCTTTAAGCTTGATAAGGATGCAACTGCGGAAGCCATTAAAAACGCAATTAAATCCGGTGAATCACAGACCATAGAAGCCGTATGGGATAATCCGGCGCTTACAAGAAACGCCGCCAACGGTTCGGGAGACATCGGAGATACATATGTTGAAATTGACGTTTCCAGACAGCATATGTGGTATTATGTTGACGGAAGCCTGTATCTCGACACGGATGTTCGTACGGGAGACGAATCGGGAAGATACAAGGATGCGGCTACTCCGAGCGGTATCTTCAGAATATTATCCAAATCAACGGATAAATATTTCCTTTTATTCCAGCCTGTAGTTCACGCAGACTACTGGATGCCATTTGATTGGGAAGGATGCGGTATCCACGACGCATCATGGTTTACCACATTCGGAGGCGAACTTTATAAGACTAACGGCGGTTCTCACGGATGTATTAATACTCCGCTTTCAATCGTTAAGCCTATGTATGAAAAGATGAAGGTAAATACGCCTGTTATCGTATATCGCTCAGCCCAGTTATAATTTTTTATTAACCAAATAAAGCACTGCAGTATTTAAAGAGCTGTCTCTTAAATACTACAGTGCTTATTTTATTATATAATATGTATTACTTACGCCCCGCTGCTTTAGCTGCACAACTTCAATTATATTTTCTGTATCTGTTACATATGATTTAATTTTGCGTCTATTATTACGGCTCCCATACTGTAATATCTCGTAGGCTCATATGACATTATTTTTATCTTATATGATCCCGCATCGGTGTTCTCCCTAAACTTCACCTTTTCTATATACTCTCCAGGCTTAATTAAGCCTGTCTCTGCGACAACTTCGTTATATCCGTTAAGAACTCTTATTTTCAAAAGAACATTCTTATTTGTATCTTCGTTAGTGAAATACACTTTACCGTAATCGGAATTATCCAAGTAAATATTGTCCAAAATATGCGTTTTATAACTCATTCCGGCACTGCTTAGCTCAAGCCAGTTTTTCTTTTCTTCAGGCGTTAATTTGTCGGATGGGTTGCCTGTTTCGTAATCATTCTCAAATCCCGGCTGTATAAATTGATTCTTCACAACGCTTTTACCGCCGTAAAGCAATGCCGTTATCATGAAAAAACAAGACAGGGCACATACGGCAACGGATAGATATATTGATTTTTTTATCATAATCGTTTCCTGCTATTCAACTATTTTTATCTTAACCGGCACGGATGAATTGATCGGCCGCCTTTCGTTCATACTCATATCATAATAATATACAAGTATCGTGCCGTCGTATATATTGGGTTTATATTTACTTATATCCGCATTTATCTTTGTTTTTTTAATCTGAAATCCCGGATGAATAAGCCTTGTTTCGGCGACCTTTTCGCTTCCGAGCAATACTTCCACGGACATGTTAACTTTTGATTTGGATGGGTTTCCGAACAGAATATCCGCCTCTCCCGTAGATTTATGGAAAACGAAATCCCTTCCGTATAAAATACTCATTGTATTGCCTTCCACAGTCTGCTCTAATATATAGTTACTGCTTTCATCTATTTTTTCAACGTTCTCGTCTTCATCCATCATTGCATAGTCCGTATTCCTATATACAACATTCTCTTTAAAAAACAGTGCCCATATTCCGATTAATATAAATATACCTGACAGAACCAATATTCCCGCCAATATTATTTTTCGTTTAAATAATGCTTTTTTATATATTTCAAATTGATTTATTTTATCCATAGATTTTCACTTCTAAACTTACTATAGGAAATATTATAAACTATTTCTTTTATTTGAAAATAAACACATGCCCGACGATTGTTTTAATTTAATAAAAACCCCGGCTGCCGCAAAACAGTTCGGATATATTCGCATGGATATATCATTTACCGCCTTTGCAGCCGCCGGGGCTATATAATATATTAATTTGAATTCTGATTTACATGTTAACGGTTATTACATGTATGTATAATTAATATGCTCTGCCCCAATAAACAAGGCTTTTTGCCTTTTTACCGCAGCATACGCATACATCCGAAACAGCTTCCTGTTCAAAAGGCATACAACGTGATGTTGCGCCTGTTTCTTCTTTGATCTTGTCTTCGCATTCTCTGTTGCCGCACCACATAGCCTTAACGAATCCGGCTTTATTTTCTATGGTATCCTTAAATTCATCATAGCTTACGGCAACATATGTGTGTGAATCTCTGTGTTCTTTGGCCCTGTTGTACATATCTTTTTGAATTGTTTCCATCAGGCTGTTTACTTCTTCAACAATATTATCCAAAGAAGCTTCGATTTTTTCTCTTGTGTCTCTGCGAACCAATACCGCCTTACCGGCTTCAATATCCTTAGGTCCGATGTCTATTCTTACCGGAATACCTCTCATCTCACACTCCGAGAACTTCCAGCCCGGAGTTTTGTCCGTATCATCCACCTTAACGGATATTCCTGCATTTTTAAGAATGTCCCTGACTTCATAACATTTGTCAAGAACTCCGTCCTTCTTTTGCTGGATAGGGATAATATTTACCTGAACGGGAGCAATTCTCGGAGGAAGAACGAGTCCTTCGTTATCACCGTGAACCATAATAATCGCGCCGATAAGTCTTGTTGTCACTCCCCATGATGTCTGATGAACATATTGTAATTTATTTTCCCTGTCCGTGTATTGAATTTCAAAGGCTCTGGCGAAACCGTCTCCGAAATTATGGCTTGTTCCGCTCTGGAGTGCCTTTCCGTCGTGCATGAGAGATTCAATTGTATATGTGGCTTTTGCTCCCGCAAATTGTTCTTTCTCCGTTTTCTGACCTCTTATCATCGGAATAGCAAGAACTTCCTCGCAGAAATCACCGTACAGATTAAGCATCTGTAATGTTCTCTCCTGAGCCTCCTCTTCCGTTGCATGGGCAGTATGACCTTCCTGCCATAAAAATTCCCTTGAACGGAGAAACGGTCTTGTTTCCTTCTCCCAACGAACTACGGAACACCACTGATTATATACCTTAGGCAAATCCCTGTATGATTGGATATCATCATGATAGAAGTCACAGAACAATGTCTCAGATGTCGGTCTTACGCAGTATCTTTCCGTAAGTTCCTCTTCTCCGCCGTATGTAACCCATGCCACCTCCGGTGCGAAGCCTTCTATATGATCTTTTTCCTTATTAAGCAAACTCTCCGGAATAAGAAGCGGCATGGAAACATTCTCAACTCCTGTTTCCTTAAATCTCTTATCAAGCTCCGATTTGATTTTTTCCCATATTGCATAACCCGCCGGTTTAAAAATCATAAATCCCTTTACGGCTGAATATGCCATAAGGTCCGCTTTTTTTACAACATCCGTATACCACTGAGCGAAGTCAACATCCATTGATGTTATGGCTTCAACAAGTTTTTTATCATTTGCCATTACCAGTTCTCCGTATAATTAATATTTTTTGTACTTTCTGTAGTGTGCGCTGTATCTTCTTACGCTCTCACCTTCGTCAAATTCATGGAACTTAACATAGTGATATTCATTTTTACCGCCGAAAAGATATTTTTCTATAAGTTCCATATTGCTGAATGCTTTCGGAATAACGGTTTTCTTAAGAACGCTTACCTTTCCCGGTTTACCGTTTGTAACTACGGTTCTCTCAACTCGTCCTCTTACTCTGAAATATCCTATTGTTTCCTCAAGAACTCTCATTCTTACAACCTTGTACTCATTGTGCATTTCAACCCTTCCCTCGGGTGTGTTTCCATCCACAAAGTACTCATAATAAGTGAAATATTCCGGTTCATATTCAATATGATTCCTTTTAAACTTCCTGTAACTGAAATACGGAAGGATAAGCATTCCCGGAACACCTATTAAACATCCCGTACACAATACGTTTACGAACCATTTTATCGGTCCCCAGCCGTAAGTCCATTCAATACCGTATACGCCGGCAAGTACCTGAGTAAAAATAAAATATAATGTTCCTATTACCGCAATAATAAAGAATACTTTATACGGCCATCCGTAATTTCTTCTGTAAACTCCCCAATCCGCATCGCCTCTCGCACTTTCATCGATAAATCTGTGATGCTTTATATATGGCGCAGCCGCTTGTGAATTGTCGGTCTTAACCTTCTTTTTTCCGATTATTCTCTTCGTTCTGTCCGGCAGTTCATTAGCTTCGACTCCGATTGCTCCGTCGTCGAATATCTTATCCCTGTCTTCAAGTATATCTTCAACCGTCGTTTTATTGTGATGTTTCTCGTTAGAAACGGTATCCTCATCCAACATGGAATCATCTGTATTTTCTTGTTTATTATCTATCATATCTGTTCCTATCACTCTGAATACTCTGAATTGATACCCAGGTATTCTTCAAGACATTCTCCGGAATCATGCAATTTTTTTGCAAGGTCTCTGCCTACAAACCTTATATGCCATGGTTCATACGAATATCCCGTAAATTTTTCCTTATCCTCAGGATACCTTATTATAAATCCATATTTATAACAGTTATCCCTTAACCAAATTCCCTCTTTCCATTCTCCCATAAGCTTAGTTACGGAATTAATATCCATAGACAAACCGGTCTGATGCTCTGAATATCCCGGTCTCGCAATAAGAGAATCCGTTACATTTGCATCAGGTGAATTAATTGACTGCTCATATAATTCTTTTTGTCTGTCATATGATCTGTAGCCTGATTGAATCCACAGTTTTACGCCCTCGGAGGCGGCTGCGTTTTTCATTTCTTCAAATGCCCCTGCCGCATCGGGATTTAAATCTTTCGGATCATAACTTTCAGGCAGAGGATATTCCTTATTGACAATCATAATATTATCAATATATGTAACTCCGTCAATTTTTTTTATGGAATATCCTTTTGATGTTACATTCTCGGAATGTTCGCCATCATTCTGAGAATCTGTTCCTTCTGTATCATGAGCGTAATAATTGTCTGCCGTACTGTCACCGGTTTCACTATCATCGCTTTTTCTTGGAACGTTTAAAAAACTTACAAGCAAAAAAGCGACAATAACAGATATAGATCCGATAAATACAGCTGTCACAGCAAACTTTTTCCTCTTGCTTCTTTTCATACTATCATCTTCTTCTATAATTATCGTCGCTTTTGCCCGGTATTATTACAAAGTCATAAATAATCAATATATCCAACCGTCATCCGGTTTATTATCTTTCTTATCTGACTCGTTATTACCGTGTTCCTCATTTGAACCCTTTTCATCCTTTTGATCGGAATCGGAATCATCCGTGGTTTTAATGTCCGTAACATTATTTTCAACCGTCGAATTGTTATCGGCATTATTATGTCCGTTAATTCCTGCAGAAACGTTATCGGATTTTTCTTTGCTTTCAGCATTATTTGAAACACCTTCAGGATCCTCACCCCTGAAAATCGCTTCAAATTCTTCCCTCGATATCTTCTCTTTCTTAATAAGATATTTAGCCGTTCTCTCTAATACATCCTTATTGTCGAGAATAATCTGCTTTGCCCTTGCATAACACTCATCAATAATTTCCTTAACGGCTTCATCAATCTTTGTTGCCGTCTGTTCACTGAAGTTATTGCTGTGGGCAAGTTCTCTTCCTATGAATAATTCATCTGACTGTGTGCTGTAATCCAGGAATCCCAAATCTTTTGAGAAACCGTACTTGGTTACCATGTCTCTTGCAAGCTGAGATGCCTGCTTAATATCTTGTGAAGCACCTGTCGTAACATCGTCAAATATTATTTCTTCGGCTATTCTTCCGCCCATGGAAACCATAATGTTTTGCATCATTTTACCCTTGGTGTTAAATAACTCATCTTTTTCGGGAAGCGGCATTGTATATCCTGCCGCTCCCATTCCCGTAGGAATAATCGAAATAATATGAACCGGTCCCACATCAGGAAGCTCATGGAACAGTATGGCATGACCTGTTTCATGATATGCGGTAATAAGCTTGTCCTTATCCGAAATTACCCTGCTCTTCTTTTCAACACCTATACCTTCTCTGATGAATGAATTCTTTACATCTTCATTGGTGATATATTGTCTGTGGTCTATTGCGGCTGCAATGGCAGCTTCATTCATAATATTTGCAAGATCGGCGCCCGTAAATCCCACGGAAACGCTTGCAAGAGATTCCAAATCAACATCATCGGCAAGAGGTTTATTTCTGGAATGAACTTTTAATATCTGAAGTCTTGCCTCTCTGTCCGGATATCCGACAACTATCTTTCTGTCAAATCGTCCGGGTCTGAGTATTGCGGGATCAAGAATATCTATTCTGTTCGTTGCCGCCATAACTATAACGCCTGAATTGGCGCTGAATCCGTCCATTTCAACAAGAAGCTGGTTAAGGGTCTGTTCTCTTTCATCATGACCTCCGCCGAGTCCCGCTCCTCGCTGTCTTGCTACGGCGTCAATTTCATCTATGAAAATAATACAAGGAGCGTTGTTTTTAGCCTCGGTGAACATGTCTCTTACTCTGGCAGCTCCCACGCCGACAAACATTTCAACGAAGTCGGAGCCGGAAATGCTAAAGAAAGGAACTCCCGCTTCACCTGCCACCGCTTTTGCAAGAAGAGTTTTACCCGTTCCCGGAGGGCCCGCAAGCATAACACCTTTCGGAATATGAGCTCCGAGTCTTGTATACCTTTCCGGATTCTTCAGGAAGTCTACTATCTCTTCAAGTTCTTCCTTTTCTTCCTTAAGTCCGGCAACATCCTTAAATGTTACCGTCTTGGCAGATGAATCTTCCGACAATTTAGCCTTACTCTTGGCAAAATTGCCCATCATTCCTCCGCCCTGCATACTGCTCATTCCTCTTCTCATTATTGCAAATAATAAAAAGAGCGGAACAAACATAAACAGCATTTGAAGTATTATCGATCCCCAGCTGTTTCTCTGCTGTATGTCACTTACCAAAAACGGTATACCTTTTTCCGTGAGATATTCCTCAGATTTGTTAACATCCGATACGGATAATGATTTTACCGTTTTATCTTTTAATTGAACCTGCAGCGTTCCTGTAGGTACACTGGCGCTTTGGTTCACCACTACTTTCTCTACATTCTTATTGTCTACATCTTTCTGAAATTCAGAATAAATATAGGAATTATTACTGTCAGAATTATTCCCTGTCATCGTATATATCATAATTAAAGATATTACAAGTAGGACAATTAAGAATATAAATGAAGTTAGGGCACCTCTGTTCCTATTATCATTATTTCTATTGTTCATTTATTACTCCTTAATTAAGTTAACGGTATCCATTCAATGCAAAGCCCGTATAAACCGTCTCTGACAAATGAATCAACGGACTGACGTACCCCGACTGCCCAAAGACAGGCTTTATCATCCGCCAATATCCATATATCATCTCTGACCGCTTTTGGTACTTTGCTGTCTCTAAACAGATTCTTAACTTTTTTTGCAGATCCGTCTGCCCCCACTGTCATAACATCGTGAGGGCGTCTTTTCCGAAAGCATAAATTCCCTTTTATTCTATCATAATCAAAATACTTGGTATAGCATTCATTGTCATTTTTAATAACTTTTTCAGTTTTGTACAGTCTTAATGCAAATTTATCAAATTTTAATTCCGCAATTTCACCGTTTTCTATCTTTTTTCTTGTATTATCGTCCAGAAAATACACGCAGTCATCATTTTCGGCGTTGACATTTTCAACCGGTGATTTTTCATATTCAAAGCTCAATTCATTATAATCCAACCTTGCGACAATACCTTTTCCGATCTGAATACTTTTACCTGTCGTCCCGTTAAGCAACAGGTTGTCTGCCGCATCAAACCTCGTACCGTAAATATCCGAAGAATCACCGGACAAACACTCTGCCGCATAAGCATATATGCTCTTTCTTATTACAACATCACAATTCTTAACATCAAAGCCGATAATAACCCGGGATATCCTGTTATCGTTTCCGTATTCAATACCGCAGCACCGGTCGAAAATCTCTTTAGATTGATTGTTTATATAATCATATGCTTCTTTGGCTCTGTCTGCGGCCTCGTTGATATGTAAAACGGCGGTTTTGTTTATATAGGACATGGGTTCTATAATTCTGTGCCTTATATAGTTTCTCGTATAAATATCATCTGAATTAGTGGAGTCGGTTACGTAGGAAATATTGTTTTCTTCGCATATTTTCTCTATTTCATCTCTCGACAGGCAGAGTATCGGTCTTATTATGTCTCCGTTAACGGGCTTTATACCCGACAGCCCCCTAAGGCCCGCTCCTCTCACAAGATTAAAAATATATGTCTCCGCTCTGTCATTGGCATTGTGAGCCACCGCAATTTTATATTTACCGGGATCTGTCCCCGTTAATTCTGCATGCTCTCTTGCAAAGGACCGAAAGCTTTCATATCGTATCTTTCTTCCGGTCTCTTCTTCGCTCATTCCGAGTTCCTTGGAAAGAGCAGGAACATCAAAACGGTATGATTTGAAATTCACACCGAGAGAATCGGCAAATCTTTCGGAAACATTTTCATCTCTCACGGCTTCTTCTCCCCTTATTCCGTGATTAATATGTATTGCATGGACATGACACTTTGGTATTTCTCCCGATTCAATAAGTCTGCATATTAAAAACAAGAGGCAGCTTGAATCAGCGCCTCCTGAAAGTCCTGCTATAATATTGTCATGTTCTTCTAACATAAAGTTGCCGGATATATATCCGGCAACTTTTTTAAGTCCCCTAATCGTATAATTCATATCATTCATTTGTTTTAAATATAATTTCGTTAGGATATACCAGTCCGAGCTTTTCCTTTGCGATCTTTTCTATATATTCTCTTGTCTGTGTGTATGCCTTTTGAGCATCCAACTCTTCGCTTCTCTTTTTTTGCTCATCTATGGAATTATTCAATTCCTGTATTTTAGCCTGATTCTCAGCGGATTTTGATTTGAGGCTGTTGTTGGCAATTATAAACAATACCAAAAACACACATACAAACGCAGCAATAGACAACAGACCTATTCTTGCGTTACGTCTGTTCTTCTTGGCCCTTTTTTCTTTATCTTTCCTTGTTTCCAGCTGCATAAACACACCTCTAAAGAACGTTTCGTATTATAACAGTTCCGTCATTAAGTCGGCCTCTTCTTTGCGAATCACATCTTTAACCAGCAAAACCTTTGCTCTTGTAACTTTATTTCCGAACTGTATCTCAATGATATCTCCGACTTTAACCTCTGCAGATGCTCTTGCAACTTTGCCGTTAAGAGACACTCTGCCCGCATCGCACGCTTCATTTGCAACAGTTCTTCTCTTAATAAGTCTTGACAGCTTCAAAAACTTATCCAATCTCATATCCTGAACCTCTTAATCAGTTGTTACCTACTCCGTTTTCAAGAAATAACTCCTTAAAATAAGGAAGTTCTTCGGCCCACCTACAAAATGTATGCCATTCTTCCAACTTGTGGTGCTTTCTGCTTATGTACATACTTATAACATTTTCATAGTTTAATGTACAGGTTCTTGTCTGATTATAACTTTCCGGAAGAAGCTGAATAATACTGTACCAAATTTCTTTATTCTTGGTTTCCGTATATTCTTTTCTGAGTTCTTCCAATGAAACTATTAACTTATCAAGCACCTTTCGTGCACTCTCCGTTAAATGATCATGGCTGAAATCTTCAATTTCAAATTCCTTTGAGTGAATTTTATGCATTGTACTTGTCGAATTGGCTACAGTACCCACTTTATATGTATCATACTCTTTCCACCAATACAACGGAGCCGTTATATCTGTCGATATGAATATCTGTCTGATAAACTTTCTGTGATCGGTACCGGCCTTTATAAGTCTTTTTGCAAGATCTATGTCATTGTCACCGAACACAAAATCACCTTCATCAGATACGGAGCTGTCCATTCTGTGCCAGCTGTTTAACGGATTTCTCGCACCGCGTATGGCATTGTGAAAGTTCATTACTTCAGTCTTAGCAAAGCTTATCATATTAATTAAATTCCTTTTCAACACATTTGAGTGCAGCTTCTATAACCTTATCCATGTCATAGTATTTATATTCGCCGAGTCTACCTCCGAAGATCACATTCGGTTCGGCATCCGCAAGCTCCTTGTACTGAGCGTAAAGAGCGGCATTTTTCTCATCGTTAACCGGATAATAAGGCTCGTCTCCGAGTTTCCATTCCGAACTGTATTCCCTGCTTATTACGGTTTTAGGCTGCTCTCCGAATTCGAAAAACTTATGCTCTATTATTCTTGTCCAAGGAGTTTCCCTGTCCGTATAATTTACAACGGCATTTCCCTGGAAATTAGGAGTGTCGATGGTCTCTGTTTCAAATCTTACGGAACGGTATTCCAAAGCTCCCAGCTTATAATTGAAATATGCGTCAATAGGGCCCGTGAAAACAACCTTGTCGAATTCACCGAGCTCATCCTTCGCTTTAAAATAGTCCGTGTTTGTAACTGTTTTTATGCCCTCAAGCATATTTTCAACCATTCTTGTATATCCGCCGATAGGAATTCCCTGATATATCGCGTTAAAATAGTTATTGTCATATGTATATCTTACAGGAAGTCTCTTTATAATAAATGAAGGAAGATCTTTACAATCTCTGCCCCACTGCTTTTCGGTGTACCCCTTAATCAGCTTCTCATATATGTCGGTACCTACAAGGCTTATGGCCTGCTCTTCAAGGTTTTGGGGATTGGTGATTCCCGCTTCCTCAACCTGACTCGCAATTTTTTCTCGTGCCTCATCCGGTGTTACGACATTCCACATTTTGTTAAATGTATACATATTAAACGGAAGAGAATATATTTCACCGTTATAATTTGCTACGGGAGAATTGGTATATCTGTTAAATTCCGCGAATCTGTTGATATAATTCCATACAAGCTTGTTGTTGGTATGAAAAATGTGTGCACCGTATTCGTGAACGTTAATACCTTCAACTTCCTTTGTATAAATATTTCCGGCAATATGATCTCTCTTATCTATAACCAAAACACTTTTGCCTCTGTCCGTCGCCTCTCTTGCAAATATGGCGCCGAAAAGTCCCGCGCCGACTACCAAATAATCATAATGCATAATAATCTCCAAATACTGTTGTCTTTCTGTTAAATATTATCCTCTTGAACCGGCTCTTTTTATCTTAGGTCTGAAACTGAATCCTTCCACGGTTCCCTTAACCAGTGTTTTTAATCGCTTACATTTGTTGTCCGGAGCATTCTTAATAATTCGGAGAGCATGAAGGTGTAATCTTGCCCACCAATACATTTTTTCTTTTGCTCCCTCTCTTCTGTATACAAATACTTCGTTGCGATATGCCAGCTTATATCTGTCCAGTCTGTCCATGGTATCCACGGAAATGTCGGAACCGCTGTTAGACGCCGTATCATGTACGGTAATGCTGTTTGAAACGTAATAACACGGATATAGCTTGGAAATTCTTCTTGTATATTCAATATCATCGGTCCATATAAAGAATTCGCTTATCGGAAGTCCCACCGTTGCCACTGTGCTTGCCTTAAGGAAGCAGGATACAAAGGTTGCGCACCATAATTTCTGCAAATTCCTGTCAAAGTCTTTTATACCCCTGTTAAAATCCGTCTTTTGCATATTCATTTTGCATATTTCACCGTCGGTATAATTAACCCTTCCTGACAGAAAACCGTATTTTCCGTCAAGTAATCTGTCCGCTTCCATGAATTTCTCAAGGGCGTCTTCATTCATTACGCAATCGTCATCCATAAGCCATATATATTTAAAACCCATTTTATAGGCTTTTTTTATGCCGTAAGCAAAGCCTCCGGCACCGCCTAAGTTTTTACCGGTATTGAAATATTTAATAACTCCGCAATTATAATATTTTTTTATGGCTTCGTATGTTCCGTCCGTACTTGCATTGTCAATTATAAGTATTTCCGGTTTTTCGGGTACCTGATGAAGCAGACTCTCTATACAATTTATTAACTTTTCTTTTCTGTTGTATGTTACGACAACCGCCGCAGTCTCTTTTTTATACATGCGTCATCTCCGTGAAGTTAAAAACTCTTGCTGTATTTTTTACCAAAAAGCTTAGCACTGGCGAACGATATTGCCTTTTTGGCAATATCAACCTTTTCCATATACACAAACGGGAGCTCTGCAATCTCGTCTTCGCCGATTTCGCCTGTCACAATCATTCTGTCCAGCCATACGTTAAACAGCCTTTCACTCACTCTTCCGTAAAGTCTGGCGTCAAATTCACTTAAATTTTCCGTCATTCCGCTTTCCGTAAGCGTCTTTTCCAATTCAAATAAAATAGGAAAAAGCCAGTCACAGTACGACTCCGTCAACTCTTTTCTCATAATCATCATGTTGAACATATACGCCGAATGAGATTTCATGACTCTGTCGAAACTTCTTAAATATTCTCTGCACAGTCTGCTTATTACCTCTCTTGCAACAAGCAAATGTCCCTCTCCGTGAGTATGCGCATAATGCGAAAAGATTGTTTCAACCCTGTAATTGCGTTTTTTGGGTAAAATAATTCTGTTATGAGGTATTAGTGTTTCTAATTCTTTATATGTAAGTACATTTGCAAAACGGGAATCCTCTTTGTTCATAAATATATTGTCGAACGTAGAGAATTTTTCCCCGGCAAAATGCCTTCTGTAGTGTGCAAGGCCGATGTATTCGGCATCCAAAACCCTTACCGCTTCGTATAAAACGGTCAGTTCCGAGAAGTTAGGGTTCTTGTCTGAAATATTATCCTCAATACAGTCATCTCTCATATACCCGAAGTCTTCATCTCTTATTGCCGCACCCGCAAGAAACGGAACATACATTTCATCATCAGGCATTCTGTATTGTTTATGGGTTGCTACCGCAATTTTTACACTTATATTATTGTCCATATGATTAAATTTCATATATCCAGCCTTCGGGAGCTTCTGTCTTGCCAAGCTGAATATCAAGTAAAGTCTCTCTGAGTTTCATACATACAGGTCCCGGTTTTTCCGTACCGGATCCGAATACAATTTCCTTTCCGTGGTCTACTACCTTTCCCACCGGAGAAATAACCGCTGCTGTACCGCACAATCCGCATTCCGCAAAATCCTGTATTTCATCCAATCTGATCTGTCTCTCTTCAACTTTAAGTCCGAGATACTTTTCCGCAACCGTTAAGAGAGATCTTCTCGTGATGGAAGGTAATATACTGTCTGACTTAGGTGTTACTACGGTTCCGTCCTTTGTTACAAAGATAAAGTTGGCTCCGCCCGTCTCTTCAACAAAAGTTCTTGTCTGAGGATCAAGATACATATTTTCGTCAAAGCCTTCATTATGTGCGGTTACAATGGCATGAAGGCTCATGGCATAGTTAAGTCCCGCCTTTACGTTACCCGTTCCGCGAGGAGCGGCCCTGTCGAAATCTGAAACCTTAAGTGTTAAAGGCTTTATACCTCCCGCAAAATATGGTCCTACCGGAGTCGTGAATACTCTGAACTGATATTCATCCGAAGGTTTTACACCTATAACCGGGGATGAAGCAAATATAAACGGACGAATGTACAATGTAGCCTCCGTTCCGAAAGGAGGAACATAGTCAATATTGGCCTTAACGGTCTCTTTTACGGCCTCAAGGAATCTGTCTTCCGGAAATACAGGTATTTCCAGTCTTCTTGCCGAGTTCGCAAGTCTTTCGGCATTTAAGTCAGGTCTGAATATTACGACTCTGCCGTCCACCGTTTCATATGCTTTCAATCCTTCAAAACATGTCTGAGCATATTGGAATACTCCCGCACACTCATTTAAAGCAATTACCGCGTCGTCCGTTAAAGTTCCTTCGTCCCATGCTCCGTTCTTGTAATTAGAAACATATCGCTTGTCTGTTTCTATATAATTAAATCCAATATGTTCCCAATCGATATCTTTCTTTCCCATAATGTATCTCTCCTCTGTGTTTTTTAATATGGCGTAATCCATATCAATCTTATATGCAATTCCACTTATACCGTGAGAATACTGCAAATGTTTTAATGAAAATAATACCCCTATTATTAACCGCCGTCAACTTGTGTACAATGTAAATAAAACAAAACAGAAGACTCCGGCATACGGAGTCTTCTGTTTAAAAGTATGAGTGTTAGGAAAATTTATGTTTTGTTTGTTATTAATCACTGCATTATTACCCAGATCACAGTGATTGCTGTTTAGTTCTTTAATGAGTTGTTTTGTTGTTTGCTTGTGTGTTTCTATTATTTAGAAGAGGAAATACCTCAGTGTTGTGTACGGTCTTTTTATTATTCTATGTTAGAAAAATCGAAATTATAAGAATGCCTTAGCTAAACCGGCCTTATCATTAAATCCTACGACTCTTGAAGCCTCAGCTCCGCCTTCGAATTTAACGAGTGTAGGGATTGATGCTACTCCGAACTTAGATGCAAGTTCAGGCTGCTCGTCTACATTAATCTTAGCCACCTTTACCTTGTCGCCGTATTCAGCTTCAAACTTTTCGAGTTCAGGTCCCTGAAGCTGGCATGGTCCGCACCATGTTGCCCAGAAATCCACAACTACAGGTACTGCTGAATTAATGATTTCTGCTTCAAAATTATCTTTTGTAATTGTTACTACTGCCATTATCATATCCTCCCTGTTTTTAATATCCTTTAATAGTCAGATGTTATTGTTTAGATTGACTATAATATATATTGTTTCAAATATAATTGCAATCTACACATTTAAGTTTTTGTAACCATTTTGTGATTTTTGCAGAATTCTTTCCCATAATATTTTATTGACTTCAATGTTCCGTAGTGATATTGTACAGAAAAAGATACATGTAAACAGGGGAGCCGGTGTGCCGGCTGAGAGTAAGTAATCAACTTTGACCCTTCATAACCTGATTTGGATAATGCCAGCGTAGGGAGTTTTATATTCTTATATAGTGCTTTATGCCTGTGAGTAATAATTCTTCCTATTATTATTCACGGGTTTTGTTATTTTGTTTTGTTATTTTACGGGAGATTCTGATATGGATAGAAATTATACCACTCAAATGGATGCCGCAAGAAAAGGTATTTTAACGCCTGAAATGATTGCAGTTGCAAAAAAAGAATACATGGATACCGATAAGTTAATGGATCTTATCGCTCAGGGTAAAGTAATTATTCCCGCAAATAAGGTTCATACATGTCTGGACCCTAACGGAATAGGAAACGCACTTACCACAAAAATAAATGTTAACCTCGGAACTTCCAGAGATTCCGAAAATTGGGAAACAGAATATAAAAAGGTAGAAATGGCCGTTGAATACGGCGCCGAAGCAATAATGGATTTAAGTTCATGCGGAGACACAAGATCTTTCAGAAGATATATAACTTCAAAATGTCCCGCAATGCTCGGAACCGTTCCGATTTACGATGCGGTTGTATATTACAACAAGGAGCTTGAAAAAATAACCTCAGATGAATGGATTGATATTGTAAGAATGCATGCGGAAGACGGCGTTGATTTCCTCACCATACATTGCGGAATCAACAGAGAAACCGCCGCTAAATTCAAAAGAAACAAAAGAACCATGAATATAGTTTCAAGAGGCGGCTCAATAATATATGCATGGATGGAAATGACAGGCAACGAAAATCCGTTTTTTGAACATTTTGATAGAGTTCTTGATATTTGCGAAGAATATGATGTAACTCTTTCATTGGGTGACGCATGTCGTCCCGGCTGTCTCGAAGACGGAACGGACCCTGCCCAGATTGAAGAACTTATTACGCTGGGAGAACTTACAAAGCGTGCATGGGAAAGAAATGTTCAGGTTATGATTGAAGGTCCGGGACATATGCCTATGAATCAGATACCCGCAAATATGGAGATTCAGAAAACTCTGTGCCACGGCGCTCCGTTCTACGTGCTCGGACCTATCGTTACGGATATATTCCCGGGATATGACCACATCACATCCTCCATCGGAGGTGCCATTGCAGCTCAGAACGGAGCCGCATTCCTTTGCTATGTAACTCCGGCGGAACATTTGAGATTGCCTGATACCGACGATGTAAAGGAAGGAATTATCGCAACTAAAATTGCAGCTCATGCAGCTGACATTGCCAAAGGTCTTCCTAACATAACCGAAAAAGATCACGCAATGGCCGTTGCAAGACAAAAGCTTGACTGGGAAGCCATGTTTGATGTTGCGGTCGATCCCGGCAAGGCAAGATCCTACAGAGCGTCTGCTCCACCCGCAAAAGAGGATACCTGCAGCATGTGCGGCAATTTCTGTTCAATCAGAAATATGAACCATATTTTAGAAGGTGAAAATGTAAAGATATTCGGAGAATAATAAATTTATGTTTACTGCACTTACAATCGCCGGATCTGATTCTTCGGGAGGCGCCGGAATACAGGCGGATATCAAAACCATGTCCGCTCTGGGCGTATATGCCATGAGCGTAATAACGGCCGTAACGGCTCAAAACACAACGGGAGTGTACGGCATTCAGTACACGGATGATTCCATGATTGAGAATCAGCTTCAATGTGTACTTTCCGACATTCCGCCCGATGCGGTAAAAATCGGTATGCTCTCATCTCCCGCATCCGTTGAAATAATTGCCGGGTATCTGTCCGATTATAATATACGCAACATTGTTATAGACCCGGTTATGGTATCGACAAGCGGAGATTCTCTTACGAAAAGCGATACCGTCCGTGCTTTGGAAAAATATCTGTTACCCGCGGCAGCGGTAATAACTCCGAATATTCCGGAGGCTGAAATCCTGTCCGGGCATAAAATATTAACACAGGATTCATTTATTGACGCTGCACGTGAATTATCAGAAAAATATAATACTGCCGTGCTGATAAAAGGAGGTCACGCCGTATTTAACGATACGCTTACCACCCTGCTTAATGAAGGAAAAGATAACAAATTAATCGAATACAGTACCGATATACTTGTATGCCCTGATTCGCACCCGCTGTATTTGGAAGCAAAAAGAACTGATAATCCAAACACCCACGGAACCGGCTGTACGCTTTCAAGCGCCATAGCCTCATATCTTGCAAGAGGATTAAGTCTTGAAGATTCGGTAAGGCTTGCTAAGAATTATGTAACCGGGGCCATAAATGCCAAACTGAATCTGGGCAAAGGGAGAGGCCCCTTAAACCATTTATATAACTTAAAATAATAACAATAAAAGAGGTTTTACATGAATATAGTTTTGAACGGAAAAAATACCGATGTAAATAATTCTTCCACCTTAATGTCCCTTATAGAAGAAAAGGGAATTAACCCTGCCTCCGTAGTTGCGGAAGTAGACGGAATAATTTACAAAACCGAAGAATTTAAAAATGTCACTCTTTCAGAGAGCAGTAAAGTGGAATTGCTGCATTTTGTAGGCGGCGGCTGATATTTCATAATAACCGTTTAATTATGAATATGGAAAGGAATTTAAAATGAATAATTCTTTGAATAATGACGATCCGCTTATTATCGGCGGCGTAACATTAAGAAGCAGGCTGCTGCTCGGAACAGGTAAATTCGGTGACGATTCTCTTATCCCACAATGTATAAATGAATCCGGGGCTCACATCGTAACCGTTGCCATGAGAAGGGTTGAATTCGGATCTAACGAAGGAAATATGGTGGATCTCATACCTAAAGACTGTATTCTCATGCCTAATACACACGGAGCGCGAAATGCCGAGGAAGCCGTAAGAATAGCCAGACTCGGCCGTGCCGCCGGCTGCGGTAACTGGATAAAAATAGAGGTTGTATCCGATAATAAATATCTGCTCCCGGACAATGAAGAAACATTAAAAGCCGTGGATATTCTTGCAAAAGAGGGATTTATTGTAATGCCTTACATGACTCCGGATCTTTATGCCGCAAGAAGAATGAGAGACGCAGGCGCCGCTTCCGTAATGCCGTTCGGTGCTCCGATAGGTACCAACAAAGGCTTTATGACTAAGGAAGTCGTTTCAATTATGGTTCAGGAAATGGATATTCCCGTAATTGTTGACGCCGGTATCGGACGTCCCAGCGAAGCTGCTGAATGCATGGAATGCGGCGTAAGTGCCGTGCTTGTTAACACAGCCGTTGCAACTGCGGGTAATCCTGTACTTATGGCAAAAGCTTTCGGTAAAGCGGTAGCCGCAGGTCGGGAAGCATATCTGTCCGGTCCGGGAGCTGTATCGTCGCTTGCAAGCGCTTCCACTCCGCTCACCGGATTTTTGAGAGATTAAATATTTTATTGATACAGGTTGAAATTATGGAATTCTATGATTTATTACAAAAATATAAAAATTTCGACTTTGAGTCTCTTTGGGAAAATACAACTGAGGATTACATTTTAAATATTTTGCAAAAACCCAAAAAAGAGCCCGAAGACTTCGCAGCATTATTATCTCCTTCCGCACAGGCTCCGAATGTATTGGAAGCCATGGCTGCCGAATCAAAACAGCTTACGGAGAGGTTTTTCGGTAAAACAATATCACTTTTTACTCCGTTATATCTTGCAAATGTCTGTAATAACGGATGCGTTTACTGCGGTTTTAACCGAAACAATCCGATTAAGCGAAGTATACTCAATGAGTCGGAAGTAGAAATTGAGGGTGCGGCAATTCGAAATATGGGAATAAGGCATATTATTATTCTTACCGGTGAAAACAGAAATGCAACGCCTCCGGAATATATTGCCAAATGCGCAAAAATTTTAAAAAAATATGTGGATTCCATAACCATAGAGGTATATTCTCTTACTGAAGAAGAATATAAGATGCTCTACGAATCAGGAGTCGACGGATTCACAATGTTCCAGGAAACTTATAACGAAGAATTATACCCTTCTCTTCACCCTATCGGAGAAAAGGGGAACTTCAGAAAAAGGTTAAATAGTCCCGAATTTGCATGTATGGCGAATTACCACTCCGTTAACATCGGAGCGCTTCTCGGACTTGATGATTGGAAAAAGGACACATTCTTCACGGGACTTCACGCATGGTATTTGCAAAACAAATACCCGGGAACGGATATAGCCGTATCTCTCCCGAGATTATGCGAACATGAAGGCGTAAGTCCCGCCTTTGCAAAATGTACCGTTGACGACATCTCATTGGTTCAGGCTCTCACCGCATACAGAATATTTATGCCTAGACTGGGCATTACAATATCAACAAGAGAGAGGGCTGATTTCAGAGATAATCTGATCGGACTCGGAGTAACAAAGATGAGTGCCGGCTCCGTAACGGAGGTCGGAGGACACGGAGAAGAAAAAAAGAGCGAAGGTCAGTTTGAAATAACCGATGAGAGAAGCGTCGAAGAAATGGCGGCTGCAATACAGGCTCACGGATATCAGCCTGTATATAAAGATTGGGAAATGATAATTTAATTCCGAAAGGAGTAAATATGGAAAAACAGGAAACTGCATTTGGTTATAATTACAAAACAAACGAAAAAGATACGTCTCTAATTACCGGACTCCGAAAATATTTTACCGATAAACAGCTTAAAAAAATAGGCAAAGTAAATATTTTCATCGCAGGCTGCGGAGGCTTAGGGTCCAATATTGCAGAAACTCTTGTCAGGAGCGGTTTTTCCCATCTCACTCTGTTAGACTGTGACCAAGTGGATGCTTCCAATCTTAACAGACAGTTTTATTATCCTGATCAGGTCGGAATGTTGAAAACGGAAGCTCTTGCTCAAAATCTCCTAAGACTTGCTCCCGAGTTGGATCTTACTCTGCTGAACGGCCGCCTCGAGGACCCTGATGATGTATTTAAGCTTTCCGGAGATTGTGATATTCTTGTGGAAGCATTTGACAGTCCGGAAAGCAAGGCAATATTTGTTTCGGGAGCATTAATGACCGGTAAGCCGGTTGTAAGCGCCTCCGGAATATGCGGTATAGGTAATACGAATGATGTGGTTACCTTACAAATGAGAAACAATCTGTATGTAGTGGGCGACGGAAAATCGGATTACTCAATATGTTCTCCGTATGCGCCCCGCGTAAGGATTGCCGCCAATAAACAGGCGGATCTTGTTCTCGAACTTGTATTAAATGACGGAGATGTTTCAGAATATAATTGATTCGACAGCAATTGTCCGATTCATGAATTGACAAACGACTCATTAATTCAATTTAAATAACAATTATATCCACGGAAGGAAAGATATGAACCAAAAGCAAAAAGAACTATTTTATGAGTTTCCCATATACGGAATGACCGCCGAAGACCTTTCATACAGTCATGACAATATTAAAGACGTTAAAGATATGCTTGAAGCCGGAATAAAGGTCATACAGTACAGAGAAAAGAAAAAAACATTTAAATACATGTATAATCAGCTTGTTATCATTCGACAAATGACAAAAGAAGCCGGTGCCATGCTTATCGTTGATGATTTTGTCGGTCTTGCACTTGCCGTGGGCGCCGACGGGGTACATGTAGGTCAGGAAGATATTCCGGTTCATGCAATCAGGGCAATCGCTCCAAAGGATTTTATCATCGGAGTATCCACTCATATGCCGGAACATGCCGGAAAAGCAGTCGAAGACGGTGCAGATTATATAGGAGTAGGTCCCATATATGCAACTCAAACAAAAGAAGACGTTGTGGATCCGGTAGGTCTTGATTATCTTGATTATGTATCCGCAAATATACATATTCCTTTTGTTGCCATCGGAGGCATTAAAGATAATAATGTTGACGATGTATTTGAGTCGGGATGTGATCTTGCATGCCTTGTAACCGGTATTGTCGGTAAACCGGATATTAAAAAGACCGTCAGAGAACTAAAGAGAATATATGACGAATCAAAAAAATAATTGATGTATGGTCACTTTAGATAAAATGAACGAGCGCCTGTTTCTGAAGATATGACTAATGATGCAAATCCGAAAACGATTTGTATTTCGAATAACAGTAAAAAGGCACCGCCCCTGTATTTCTACGGGACGGTGCCTTTTTTATATATGTAATTAAATATAATTCAAAAGAATATTATAAATTACTCGATGATTGTAGCAACAGCACCTGAACCAACTGTATGACCACCCTCACGGATAGCGAAACGAAGACCTGGCTCCATAGCTACCTTGTGGATAAGCTCAACTGTCATTTCTACGTTATCACCAGGCATGCACATTTCTGTACCTGCAGGAAGCTCACAAACACCTGTAACGTCTGTTGTTCTGAAGTAGAACTGTGGACGATAGTTGTTGAAGAATGGTGTATGACGACCACCTTCTTCTTTTGTAAGAACGTAAACCTGAGCTGTAAACTTGTCATGAGGTGTTACGCTGCCAGGCTTACAAAGTACCTGACCTCTTTCGATATCATCTCTCTGAACACCACGAAGAAGTGCACCGATGTTATCGCCAGGAAGAGCCTCATCAAGAAGCTTTCTGAACATTTCGATACCTGTTACAACTACCTTACGAACTTCGTCTGTAATACCAACGATTTCAACTTCGTCGTTAACATGAAGAGTACCACGCTCTACTCTACCTGTAGCAACAGTACCACGACCTGTAATTGTAAATACGTCCTCTACAGGCATAAGGAATGGCTTATCTGTCTCACGCTCAGGGTCTGGAACATACTCATCGATTGTATGCATAAGTTCCATGATCTTGTCGCCCCATTCGCCGTTTGGATCTTCAAGAGCCTTAAGTGATGAACCACGGATAACAGGAGTGTCATCGCCTGGGAAATCATACTCGTTAAGAAGCTCTCTAACTTCCATTTCAACAAGGTCAAGAAGTTCTTCGTCATCAACCATGTCACACTTGTTCATGTATACAACAACGTATGGAACACCAACCTGACGTGCAAGAAGGATATGTTCTCTTGTCTGAGCCATAACACCGTCTGTAGCAGCAACAACGAGGATAGCAGCATCCATCTGTGCAGCACCTGTGATCATGTTCTTAACGTAGTCAGCATGTCCAGGACAGTCAACGTGTGCGTAATGTCTCTTCTCTGTTTCATATTCGATATGTGATGAAGAAATTGTGATTCCTCTTTCTCTTTCTTCAGGAGCCTTATCGATGTTATCGAAATCAACAGTCTCACCTGTTCCGAGTCTTGTGTTAAGAACCTTAGAAATAGCAGCTGTTGTTGTTGTCTTACCGTGGTCTACGTGACCGATTGTACCAATATTAACATGTGGTTTACTACGCTCGAATTTAGCCTTAGCCATGTTTAAAATCCTCCTTAAAAATAACTATATATAGTTATAATACAACTTTATGTATTATATTTTATTTTAGTAAATAATTCAACCTTTATATACAGATTACTCAGCCTTGCTGCTTATAATCTTCTCCTGTACATTCTTAGGTGCTTTCTCATAGCTGTCGAAGAACATTGAGTAGTTTCCTCTTCCCTGTGTTCTTGAACGAAGGTCTGTAGCATATCCGAACATCTCTGAAAGAGGAACGAAAGCCTTAACAAGCTTACCGCCGCCGATATCTTCCATACCTTCGATACGGCCTCTACGACCGTTAATGTCACCGATTACATCACCCATGTATTCCTCAGGCATTGTAACTTCAACCTTCATAATAGGCTCTAAGATAGCAGGCTCAGCCTTTTCCATGGCGCTCTTAAATGCCATTGAACCGGCAATGTGGAATGCCATTTCAGATGAGTCGACATCATGATATGAACCGTCGAATACAGTAGCCTTAATACCGAGAACAGGATAACCTGCAAGAATACCGCTGTGTGAAGCTTCTTCGATACCCTCGCCTACGGCAGGAATATATTCCTTAGGAATGGCACCGCCGACAATCTCAGACTCGAATACAAATGTTTCTTCAGCGTTAGGATCCGTAGGCTCAAATCTAACCTTACAGTGACCGTACTGACCACGACCGCCGGACTGCTTAACATACTTGCTGTCCTGTTCAACGGTCTTTGTAAAGCACTCTTTGTATGAAACCTGTGGAGCACCTACGTTAGCTTCTACTTTGAATTCTCTGAGAAGTCTGTCAACAATAACCTGAAGGTGAAGCTCACCCATACCTGCGATAATTGTCTGACCTGTTTCAGTATTTGTTCTTGCCTTGAATGTAGGATCTTCTTCGGAAAGCTTTGCAAGAGCCTCGCCCATCTTACCCTGGTCGTTCTTTGTCTTAGGCTCGATTGCAAGCTCAATAACAGGATCAGGGAATTCCATTGATTCAAGAATAACAGGTGCATTTTCATCACAAAGTGTATCACCCGTGATTGTATTCTTAAGACCTACCGCAGCTGCGATATCACCTGAATAAACCGTTTCAATTTCTTTTCTCTGGTTGGCATGCATCTGTAAGATACGTCCGACTCTTTCCTTCTTACCGTTTGTGGCATTAAGAACATAAGAACCTGTATTGAGAATACCTGAGTATACTCTGAAGAAAGCAAGCTTTCCTACGAAAGGATCTGTCATAATCTTGAACGCAAGAGCTGAGAAAGGCTCGTCATCGGATGACTTTCTTGTGATTTCGTTGCCGTCTAAGTCAACACCGCCGATATCAGGGATATCTACAGGTGCAGGCATGTATTCAACAACGGCGTCAAGAAGCTTCTGGATACCCTTGTTCTTATATGCACTACCGCAGCATACAGGGATTGCGGTACCTGCAATTGTTGCAGCTCTGAGGGCCTTCTTCATGTCCTCAACCGCAGGCTCTTCACCTTCAAGATACTGCATCATAAGATCATCATCAAGTTCACAAACCTTCTCAACGAGTTCCGTATGATATGTTTCCGCATCATCCTTCATGAAATCAGGAATTTCACATACTGTAATGTCATCACCCTGATCGTCGTTGTAGATATATGCCTTCATTTCGAAAAGATCGATAATTCCCTTGAATTCGTCTTCCTTTCCGATTGGAATCTGTAAGCAGATAGGATTTTTACCTAACTTATCAATAATCTGCTGTACACAGCCGAAGAAGTCTGCTCCGACAACGTCCATCTTATTGATGAAAGCCATACGCGGAACATTATATTTATCAGCCTGTCTCCAAACATTTTCGGACTGTGGCTGAACACCGCCTGATGATGAGAAAACACCTACAGCTCCGTCAAGAACTCTAAGTGAACGCTCAACCTCAACGGTGAAATCTACGTGTCCCGGTGTATCAATAATGTTGATACGGCAGTCAGGACCCTGAGGTAATGGCTTTGTTTCTTTCTGCAATGTCCAGTGGCAAGTTGTAGCCGCAGAAGTAATTGTAATACCTCTTTCCTGCTCCTGTACCATCCAGTCCATGGTTGCAGTACCGTCATGTGTATCACCTACTTTGTGGTTAACACCTGTGTAGTAAAGAATACGCTCTGTAAGAGTTGTCTTACCGGCGTCGATATGCGCCATAATACCGATATTTCTAGTGCGCTCCAATGGATATTCTCTTCCCATCGGTTTCTCCTCCCTTTTATAAATGCGAATAAATTAGAATCTGTAGTGAGCAAATGCTTTGTTGGCTTCTGCCATGTTGTGCATCTCTTCTTTTCTCTTTACAGCCGCACCTGAGTTATTCGCAGCGTCAAGGATTTCTCCTGCAAGACGATCTTCCATAGTCTTCTCGCCTCTTTTACGAGAGAACTTTGTAAGCCATCTTAAAGCAAGTGCCTGGCGTCTGTCAGGTCTTACCTCAATAGGAACCTGATATGTGGCACCACCTACTCTTCTTGCTTTTACTTCGAGAACAGGCATAAGATTATTCATAGCCTCTTCAAATACATCGATTGCAGGTCTTTCAGACTTAGCTGCAATCTTGTCAAATGCTCTGTATACGATTTTCTGAGCTGTACCCTTCTTACCATCGAGCATGATGTTGTTTATAAGCTTTGTTACGATCTTATTATTGTATACTGGATCAGCTAATACATCTCTTTTAGATGAATGTCCTTTACGTGGCACGTAACTTCCCTCCTTAATAATAATTAATTCATAGGTACTCACAAATATTACTATGTGTTGTGCTCAGTATATAGATTTGCAACCATAAATCTCTATCCGGCACTCAATATTAAATATTCTGAAATACTACATTGTATATGAGTAAATATCACTCACAAAACTGCAATTAAATTACTTTGCAGCCTTAGGTCTCTTAGCACCGTACTTTGAACGTGCCTGCTTTCTGTCGGCAACACCGGCCGTATCAAGCGTACCTCTGATGATATGGTAACGTGTACCTGGAAGGTCCTTTACTCTTCCTCCTCTAATAAGAACAACTGAGTGTTCCTGAAGATTGTGGCCTTCACCTGGAATATATGATGTTACTTCAACACCGTTTGAAAGACGAACTCTGGCAATCTTTCTTAAAGCTGAGTTAGGCTTCTTAGGTGTTGCTGTCTTAACTGCTGTACAAACTCCTCTTTTCTGTGGAGAAGGTACATTTGTTACTTGCTTGTGAAGAGAGTTAAAGCCTCTCTGAAGTGCTGGTGAGTTAGACTTCTTAGCTTGTGACTTTCTTCCCTGCTTAACTAATTGGTTAAACGTTGGCATTACTTCACCTCCCGGATTATTTTGATTATCGGTTGCTCAATTACATAAAAAGAACGCCTAATGTAAGGCGTACTTTCAAAGTATAGTTATAAATAATTTACGTGTCAAGTGCATATTCGCATCTTCATAAGATTTTTATTTACTGAGTTATAAACACCCGAATTCTTTATTTTAAAAATTATTCACATTTATAATATGTTTATCACCATCATATAAGGCTGTAAAGATTATGCGGAGCAGAAGTCCGGTAATCCCTACAGCCTTTAAAATATGTTTATTTAAATATATTTATCCGAATACTGTTATTCCGCTGCAGTCGTTTCATCGGCTGCATCCGGATTGTATCCCGTATCGATTTTAATATCCTGATATCTCTTTAAGCCCGTACCCGCAGGTATGAGTTTACCGATAATAACATTTTCCTTAAGACCGATAAGGTGGTCGATCTTGCCGTGAATTGCGGCATCCGTAAGAACCTTAGTCGTCTCCTGGAAGGATGCGGCGGATAAGAACGAATTAGTCGCAAGAGATGCCTTTGTGATACCGAGTATTATCGGCTGTCCCTTGGCTTCCTGCTTTCCTTCTTCCCTGAGCCTTTCATTTGTTTCTTCATATTCTATCGTATCGACCTGAATACCCTTTAAGAAACCTGAATCGCCCGGATCGGCAATTTCCGTTTTTCTAAGCATCTGTCTTACGATAAGTTCAATGTGCTTGTCATTAATCTCAACGTCCTGACTTCTGTACACTTTCTGAACTTCACGAAGCATATAGTCCTGAACGGCTTCCTTACCCAGTACTCGAACAATGTCATGCGGATCTTTGGAGCCGATGGTAAGTTCATCACCCTTTGTAACAATCTTACCTTCGCTTACCTTTAATTCACTGTCTCTTGAAAGTGCATGGCGCTCCAATTCATTGCCGGCACCGTCAACAACCACGATTTCCTTTTTCTTTTCGCTTTCCTTGATTTCGATTGTACCTGAGTTCTCCGCAATCATTGCGAGTTTCTTAGGCTTTCTTGATTCGAAAAGCTCCTCTACTCTAGGAAGACCCTGTGTAATACTGTCTCCGGCAACACCACCCGTATGGAACGTTCTCATGGTAAGCTGTGTTCCCGGCTCACCGATTGACTGAGCGGCTATAATACCTACCGCTTCACCAACCTGAACTCCCTTACCCGTGGCAAGGTTGGCACCGTAACACTTTGCGCATACTCCCGTATGGGATCTGCATGTGAGTATTGTTCTGATTTTAATCTGTTCAAATCCTTTGTCACAGATCTTTTTGGCCATGTCAGGCGTAACAAGCTTGTTGGATTCAAGTATAACTTCGCCTGTCTCAGGGTCAACAACGTCTTCGGCAAGAAATCTTCCGGTAATTCTCTCTTCAAGAGGCTCAAGAACAACTTCTCTCTGGGAGTCTTCCGTTGCCTTGTCATTATTAAACTTGGAAACGTACATACCCTTGATTTCTGAACTGTTGGCGCAGCAGTCATCTTCTCTTATTATAAGTTCCTGGGCAACGTCAACAAGTCTTCTTGTAAGGTATCCCGAGTCTGCCGTTCTCAGAGCGGTATCGGAAAGACCCTTTCTTGCTCCGTGAGCTGAAATAAAGTATTCAAGAACGTCAAGACCCTCACGGAAGTTGGATTTAATAGGGAGCTCGATTGTATTTCCCGATGTATCGGCCATAAGTCCACGCATACCCGCAAGCTGTTTAATCTGCTTATCGGAACCTCTGGCACCTGAGTCCGCCATCATGAAAATATTGTTATATTTGCCGAGTCCCGTAAGAAGAGCCTTTGTTAACTCCTCATCCGTCTGTTCCCAGATTCTTACCACGTCTCTGTGTCTTTCTTCATCTGTTGTAAGAAGTCTCTGATAGTTTCTTGTAACCTGCTCAACTCTCTTTTCTGCGTTTGCAATAAGTTCTCCCTTAATAGGAGGCACCGTCATCTCGGAAACCGAAACCGTCATTGCAGCCTTTGTTGAATACTTGTAACCGATGGCTTTAATATCATCCAGAACTTCGGCAGTCATAACGGTTCCGTGAACATTTATGACTCTTTGAAGTATTCCCTTAAGCTGCTTCTTACCTACATGAAAATCTATTTCCAGACCGAATTTATCAACATCTCTGTTAACATATCCCAGGTCCTGAGGAATAATCTCATTGAACAGACATCTTCCGAGGGTCGAATCTATATTTCCGTATTCCTTTTCGCCGTTTTCGTTTGTAATACATGTACGTACTCTTATTTTTGAGTGAAGGGTTACGGCACCGTTTTCATATGCAAGAATTGCTTCATTGATGTTTTTAAATATCTTGCCCTCGCCCTTAGCACCCGGTCTTTCCTGTGTAAGATAATAAATTCCGAGAACCATATCCTGTGAAGGAACGGCAACCGGTCCGCCGTCTGAAGGCTTAAGAAGGTTGTTTGGAGAAAGAAGCATAAATCTGCACTCAGCCTGAGCCTCAACCGAAAGAGGAAGATGAACAGCCATCTGGTCACCGTCAAAGTCCGCGTTGAAAGCCGTACAAACAAGAGGATGAAGCTTAATCGCCTTACCTTCCACAAGAATAGGCTCAAAGGCCTGAATACCGAGTCTGTGAAGTGTAGGGGCACGGTTAAGCATTACAGGATGTTCTTTAATTACATCGTCAAGTACATCCCAGATTTCGTTTTCAAGTCTTTCAACACTCTTCTTTGCCTGCTTTACGTTGTCCGATATTCCTCTTCTTACCAATTCGCGCATAACAAACGGCTTGAATAATTCAACCGCCATTTCCTTGGGAAGACCGCACTGATATATCTTAAGCTCCGGTCCTACCACGATAACAGAACGTCCCGAATAGTCAACTCGCTTACCGAGAAGGTTCTGTCTGAATCGTCCCTGCTTACCCTTAAGTAAATCGGAAAGTGATTTTAATGCTCTGTTTCCTGGACCCGTTACAGGCTTTCCGTTTCTTCTGCCGTTATCGATTAATGCGTCGACAGCCTCCTGAAGCATTCTCTTTTCGTTTCGAACGATGATTTCAGGTGCATGAAGCTCCATAAGGCGCTTAAGTCTGTTATTTCTGTTTATGATTCTTCTGTATAAATCATTCAGATCGGATGTGGCAAATCTTCCGCCGTCAAGCTGAACCATAGGTCTGAGATCCGGCGGAATAACCGGAATCTCGGTGAGAATCATCCATTCAGGCTTTGTTTCGGAGCTTATGAAAGCTTCCATGGCCTCAATTCTCTTAATGAGTTTAGGAGTATCCTGTGATTTCTCTGATTTCTGTTCTTCAAGCTTCTGCTTTGCCGCTTTGACTTCTTCTTCAAGATCCACATTTCGTAAAAGTTCAAGAATGGCTTCGGCGCCCATTCCCACTCTGAATGTATTGCCGTATTCTTCATAAAGTTTGCTGTATTCAGCTTCTTTTAATACGGTCTTAACCTTAATATCTTCGTTGCCGCCGTTATCAAGTACTATATATGCCGCAAAATATAATACCCTCTCCAATTCCTTAGGCGTTATGTCAAGTATAAGACCGATTCTGCTTGGAATACCCTTAAAGTACCAAATGTGGGATACCGGCGCCGCCAAATGTATATGTCCCATTCTGTCACGACGAACGCTTGCTTTTGTTACCTCAACGCCGCATTTATCACATATGATGCCTCTGTCTTTGATTTTCTTGTACTTACCGCAATGACATTCCCAGTCCTTGATAGGTCCGAATATCTTTTCACAGAATAAGCCGTCTTTTTCCGGCTTTAATGTACGGTAATTGATTGTTTCGGGCTTGGTTACTTCCCCATGGGACCAGTTGCGAATGTCTTCAGGAGAAGCAATCTTTATCTGAATTTTGTCAAACTTGATGCCTTTATTCATCTTGACATCGTTATTAGTATTATTTGCCTTAATACTTTCTTCCATTAATGCGCTTCCTCCTTAAATTACATATCATCAGAGTTGTCGTCAAATCCATAATCATCTTCTTCACTTACGGAATCATCCACAATATCGCCTGACTCTTCGTCAATTTCACCTACGGTCATTGTCTGCTTGTATTCGCTTTCAATGTCATTGTCCGATCTGCTGTATTCAGGTGTTTCTTCAAGCAATTCCTTTATTTCATCCGTATTTTCGGAATTATCGGACATTTCTCTCTTGTGTCCTCTGTTACCGTCATCGAGAACCTTGTTAAAGCTGATATCTTCATATTCCGCATTATCAAGAAGTCGTACCGGATTATATTCCTTGTCAAGAACCTGCACGTTAAGAGCAAGAGACTGAAGCTCCTTAAGAAGCACCTTAAACGATTCCGGAATTCCGGATTCCGGAATATTTCCTCCCTTTATGATTGCTTCATATGTCTTAATACGACCTACGACATCATCGGACTTAACGGTCATAATTTCCTGAAGTGTATAAGCCGCACCGTAAGCCTCAAGCGCCCAAACCTCCATTTCTCCGAATCTCTGTCCGCCGAACTGAGCCTTACCGCCGAGAGGCTGCTGAGTAACAAGTGAATAAGGGCCTGTGGATCTTGCGTGAATCTTATCGTCAACAAGGTGGTGGAGCTTAAGATAGTGCATGAAACCTATGGTTACGGGGTTATCAAAATATTCTCCCGTTCTTCCGTCACGAAGGCGTACTCTTCCGTCTCTTGCGATAGGAACTCCCTTCCACTCTTCTCTGTGGGCTCTGTTTTCGGATAGGTAATCAAATAATCCTTCATTGAGCTGTTCTTTGTACTTAGCCTCAAAATCTTCCCACTCCATATTTGCATAATCGTTGGCAAGCTCAAGAGTATCCATAATGTCATGCTCGTTGGCGCCGTCAAATACAGGTGTTGATATATTGATTCCGAGAACCTTTGCCGCAAGTGATAAATGAATTTCAAGTACCTGTCCGATGTTCATTCGGGAAGGAACGCCGAGAGGGTTAAGAACGATATCAAGAGGTCTTCCGTTAGGTAAAAACGGCATGTCTTCAACCGGAAGTATTCTGGAAACGACACCCTTGTTACCGTGACGTCCGGCCATCTTATCACCTACCGATATCTTTCGTTTCTGAGCGATATATATTCTGACCACCTTATTAACACCAGGTGAAAGTTCGTCTCCGTTTTCTCTTGTAAATTCCTTAACGCCTACAACAATACCGTATGCGCCGTGAGGAACCTTAAGCGAAGTGTCTCTTACTTCTCTTGCTTTCTGGCCGAATATCGCACGAAGAAGTCTCTCTTCTGCTGTAAGTTCAGTTTCTCCCTTAGGAGTAACCTTTCCGACAAGGACGTCTCCCGCTCTTACTTCGGCTCCTACTCTGATAATTCCGTCGCTGTCCAGATTCTTTAACGCTTCTTTTGCGGCTGTAGGAATATCTCTTGTAATTTCTTCCGGTCCGAGCTTTGTATCTCTTGCTTCCGTCTCATATTCTTCGATATGAACAGATGTATATACATCGTCTTTAACAAGTCTCTCACTTAAAAGAACGGCATCTTCATAGTTATAGCCTTCCCATGTCATGAAACCTATGAGAGGATTCTTTCCGAGAGCGATTTCTCCGTTATCCGTTGAAGCTCCGTCTGCAATAACATCTCCCTTTTTAACCAAATCGCCCTTAAATACAATAGGTCTCTGATTATAGCAGTTACTCTGGTTACTTCTCACAAACTTGGATAACTTGTATTCTCTTTCGTTTCCGTCTTCCTCTTTTACGATAATTCTGTTTGACTCCGCAACGGATACTATTCCGTCCTTCTCGGCAATAACGCACACGCCTGAATCGATGGCTGCCTTATGCTCCATACCGGTACTGATAACCGGAGCTTCCGTTGTAAGGAGAGGAACCGCCTGACGCTGCATGTTAGATCCCATGAGGGCACGGTTGGCATCATCGTTTTCAAGGAAAGGAATCATGGATGTTGCAACCGAGAATACCATTTTAGGAGAAACGTCCATAAGGTCTATTTCTCTCTTGTCAAATGTAGCGTTATCTTCCCTGTATCTTCCGGCAATACTTCTCTTTACAAAGTATCCGTTTTCGTCAATTTCCGTATTGGCCTGAGCAACATGATAATCATCTTCTTCATCTGCGGTGAAATATCTTACTTCGTCCGTAACTCTCGGATTCTCAGGATCGGACTTATCCACCACTCGATAAGGCGACTCGATAAAGCCGTATTTATTAATTCTTGCATATGATGCCAAAGAGTTAATAAGACCGATGTTTGGTCCTTCAGGCGTTTCAATAGGGCACATTCTTCCGTAATGTGTATAGTGAACGTCTCGTACTTCGAATCCTGCTCTGTCTCTTGAAAGACCGCCCGGTCCGAGTGCAGACAGTCTTCTCTTGTGAGTAAGCTCTCCGAGAGGATTGTTCTGATCCATAAACTGTGAAAGCTGTGAGCTTCCGAAGAACTCCTTAACTGCGGCGGTTACCGGCTTAATGTTTATGAGAGCCTGAGGATCAACGGCCGTAAGATCCTGAGTGTTCATTCTCTCTCTTACAACTCTCTCCATTCTTGTTATACCGACTCTGAACTGATTCTGAAGAAGTTCTCCCACGGCTCTGATTCTACGGTTGCCGAGGTGATCTATATCATCCTTTGCTCCGATTCCGTATTCGATGTGCATGTTATAGTTGATTGAAGCTTTTACGTCATCAACCGTAATACACTTAGGTACGAGGTCCTTAATATTTTCCGCAAGAAGAGCAATAACGGCTTCTCTGTTATCTCCGCACTCTTCTAAAATGTCCTTAAGAACAGGGTAGTATACGGGTTCCGTAATACCTATTTCTTCCTTTTCTTCATCCGAAAGAGTTACAAAGCCGTCAATGTCAACCATCATGTTGGAAAGAACTTTAACTGTCTTTTTAACTTTAACGAGCTTGTCAAATGTCGCTGCATCCGCATCTTCTCCGGCTTCCAAGTCCGCAACTCTTTCTTCGACTTCAACCTCCAACAATACATAAGGAACGGCTGCATTCTGTATTCTGTCCGCAACTTCCGCCGTAGCGATTTCTCCGGCTTCAGCCAGAACTTCTCCGTTTTCCGTAATAACGTCTTCCGCAAATGTGAAACCTGTTATTCTGTTTCTTAAAGATAATTTCTTATTGAACTTAAATCTGCCCACATGTGCCAAATCATATCTTCGAGGATCAAAGAACATGCTGTTAATAAGCGATTCGGCATTTTCCCTCTGATAAGGCTCACCCGGACGAAGTTTTTCATAAAGCTTTCTGGTACCATCCTCATAATCCTGCTCTCTCTGAGGATCGGAAGAATTATCCTTTTCAATTGTAGCTCTGAGCTTTTTGTTATCATGTCCGAATACTTCTTCTATTTCGGCGTCTGTTCCGGCAATTCCGAATGCTCTTATGAGAACAGTTACCGGAACTTTTTTATTACGATCGACCTTTACATAGAAAATATCATTAGCATCTGTTTCATACTCAAGCCAGGCTCCTCTGTTTGGAATTACCTGAGAACTGTAAAGAAATTTCTTACCGTATTTATCTTTTTCGATGTCATAATAGATACCCGGAGATCTTACAAGCTGGCTGACAATTACTCTTTCCGAACCGTTTATTACAAATGTTCCGGTATCCGTCATAAGAGGAAGATCGCCCATAAATATTTCCTTTTCGGTTATACTGTCATCTTCCTTATTATACAGTCTGACAACGACTTTAAGAGGTGCAGCATATGTTGCATCTCTTTCCTTACATTCTTCAACTGTATATTTAGCTTCATCTTCATATAATTTATAACCAACGAATTCGAGGCTAAGCTTTCCGTTTAACGGATTAATAGGTGAAACGTCAGCAAATACTTCCTTAAGACCTTCTTTTAAAAACCACTGATATGAATCCTTCTGGACTTCGATAAGGTTTGGCATTTCCAAAACTTCTTTCTGTCTTGAAAAGCTCATTCTTGTGGCTTTTCCGAATTTCTTTGGAATAATTCTGTTCTTTTCCATAAACGACATCACTCCTTGTAATTTATCTGATATACATTTATACAATGAGGTTAGAGATTTCTTTAGTATCTAACCATATACAGCTCCAACAAATGCTAATACATCCATAATAGCGTAATTTCTATCATATTATAATAAAATAATTTTGTCAAATTCTTCTTGACAAATATAAAATGCGTGTTCTTTTTTTACATATATTCATATAAAAGTATAAAATATTCCCTGATTATTTATCCGAATATAAATATCGCGCATAACTTATACCGGACGAAATAACAAATTCCACACTTACACATGAATATATGTGTAAAGGCCTGATCTGTTTATTTATAAATTACACGCTTAAAAAGGGCTCATATATGAATGCAATTAATTATATGTAAAATATGCTTTCATACTATGAACCCTTTTAAAAACTACATTAAATTTGATAAATATATCCGACCGGGTCCAATTCCCCGTATCAGACAATTAAATCTCACCGATTAATTATATTAATCGGTGAGATTTATTATATTCGGTTTAATTACTTAAGTGTAACTTCTCCGCCTTCAGCTTCGATCTTAGCCTTGATTTCTTCAGCCTCAGCCTTCTCTACGCCTTCCTTGATAACCTTAGGAGCGCCGTCAACTAATTCCTTAGCTTCCTTAAGTCCGAGACCTGTGATCTCACGAACAGCCTTGATAACCTTAACCTTAGAAGCGCCTGCGCTTGTAAGCTCAACATCGAACTCTGTCTGCTCTGCTGCTGCATCTGCGCCTGCACCTGCTGCTGCAACTACAACACCTGCTGCTGCTGAAACGCCGAATTCTTCTTCACAAGCCTTAACAAGTTCGTTAAGCTCTAATACTGATAATCCCTTAATTACCTCAATGATTTCCTCTTTAGTCATTTTATTGTCTCCTATGTAAAATAAAGTTATAAATTACCGTGTTAAATAACAAATTAAATTATTCTGCTGTTTCTTCAGCCTGAGCCTCTGCAGGAGCTTCCTCTGCCGCAGGAGCCTCTTCGGCTGCAGGTGCTTCAGCAACACCTTCACCGGCTTTTTCCGCAATCTGATTAAGTACGCGTGCAAAGTTGGTAATAGGTGACTGGAAGCTGCCAAGGAGACGTCCGATAAGGATATCTCTTGATGGGATTGAAGCTACTTCTTTGATACCGTCTGTATCATAGTAGTCACCCTCTACAACTCCTGATTTAAGTGTAAGTGCTTCTGCATTCTTGCTGAAATCCGCAAGGATTCTTGCAGGTGCAGTAGCATCTGTTGTACTGATTGCGATTGCAGTAGGTCCCTTTAAATCATCAGATAAAGATTCAAATTCAGTACCTTTGATAGCTCTCTTAACCAATGTGTTCTTGTATACTTTGTATACAACATCAGCTTCTCTAAGTTGCTTACGAAGCTGTGTGTCCTGCTCTACCGTTAAACCCTTGTACTCAGCAAGAACAACGCCCTGTGCACCTTCAAGATTAGATATAATCTCATCTACAATCGGCTGCTTTAATTCAACTTTAGCCATGTTCTTTCCTCTCTATAATTATTCCTAAAAACAAAGCCGGTGAATGCTCCATTACAGCATTCACCGGCTAAGCATAATAAATCACGATCTAAAATGCCCTCGGCCGGCGAAAATCTTTAACCCCGTAAGGGGACCTGCTGTCTTTAGGTACGTGTATCAGTCTATCATAACAACAAAATTTTTGTCAATAAATTACTGAACAAATTTTGCTGTGTTAACTTTTACGCCCGGACCCATTGTTGAAGCAATTGTAACACTCTTTAAGTACTTACCCTTAAGTGCTGACGGTCTTGCCTTAACGATTGCAGACATAAGTGCGTCAAAGTTCTCCACAATCTTCTCTTCATCAAATGAAGCCTTACCGATCGGAACATGAACAATGTTAGACTTATCAAGTCTGTACTCAATCTTACCTGCCTTGATGTCGGCGATAGCCTTAGTTACGTCCATTGTAACAGTGCCGGCCTTAGGGTTTGGCATAAGACCCTTAGGTCCGAGAACCTTACCCAATCTACCTACAACGCCCATCATGTCCGGAGTTGCTACTACTACATCAAAGTCAAGCCAGTTATCGTTCTGGATCTTTGGAATAAGTTCCTCGGCACCTACATGATCAGCGCCTGCAGCAAGCGCCTCATCAGCCTTAGCGCCCTTAGCAAATACAAGAACTCTTACCTTTTTACCTGTTCCGTGTGGAAGAACTACGGCTCCTCTGATCTGCTGATCTGCATAACGACCGTCACAGCCTGTTCTGATATGTGCTTCGATTGTCTCATCAAATTTTGCAGAAGCGAGCTTCTTAACAATACCGCAAGCTTCCTGTGGATCATATAAAGCTGTCTGATCAACGTTCTTAACAGCCTCTAAATACTTCTTTCCTCGTTTCATAATTCAGTTTAACCTCCATAGTGGTAATTACAAAACCAAACAATTGATTTCTCCCACTTTTATCATAGAATACTTAGCGTTATTATTACTCTTCGATCTTAACACCCATACTTCTTGCAGTACCTGCAATCATGGACATTGCTGCTTCAAGAGATGCAGCATTAAGGTCAGGCATCTTTGTTTCGGCAATCTTCTGAAGATCTGCCTTTGATAAAGTTGCAACCTTATCCTTGTTAGGTACTCCGGAACCTGACTTAATGTTGCATGCCTTTTTGATAAGGACTGCAGCAGGCGGAGTCTTTGTGATAAAGCTAAATGTTCTGTCAGCATAAACTGTTATAACAACAGGAATTATAAGATCACCCTGATCTGCTGTTTTAGCATTGAACTGCTTTGTGAATTCTACAATATTAACACCGTGCTGACCGAGTGCTGGTCCGACAGGTGGTGCAGGTGTTGCCTTACCTGCAGGAATCTGTAATTTAATATATCCTTCTACTTTCTTTGCCATTATGGCACCTCCTATTGTGGTATTTCGACTTCTTGTCTCCCACGTTCGAACGCGAACGAACGGCAGGATCAGATAATTCTAACATCTCCGAAATTAACTTCAGCCGGAGTTTCGCGTCCAAACATATCTACAACGATAGTAAGCTCCTGCCTACTGTCATTAATACTCTTGATCTTTCCCTGCATTTCCGCAAACGGACCCGAAAGAATAATCACGCTGTCGCCAACCTGACCTTTGAATTCAATACGTTCTCTCGGTTTGTCTTCCGGAAGATCAATTCCCATTGCTTTTATTTCAGCTGCAGTCAAAGGAATAGGCTCAGAACCCGGTCCCACGAACCCCGTTACTCCTCTGGTGTTTCTGACTACATACCATGTGTCGTCATTTTGTATCATCTTAACCAATACATAACCGGGGAACATCTTTCTGGACATGGTCTTCTTTGTACCGTCTTCCTTATGTTCCGTTACCTGCTCTGTAGGAACAACTACTTCAAGGATCTCATCTCCAAGATCTCTGTTTTCAACTGTTTTTTCTATATCGACCTTTACTTTATTCTCATACCCCGAATAAGTATGGACAACATACCATTCAGCTTTATTGTCTTGGTTCATGCTATTCCCCTTCATTCATCCCTGTCATATCAAAATTGAGTTAATGCTTCGATACCGATACGTAAACCGAAGTCCATTGCCGCAATTATAATCGCAAGTGCAGCCATAACTATAATTACCGTGATTGCCTCAATCCAAACCCTTCCGGCTTTCGGCCAAACAATCGGCGCAATCTGAGCAATCTCAGGTTGCGATGATGAGCGGATGCCGTTATCCGCAGATTCAGCTTCTTTCGCAGTCTTATTAGGTTCCATGTTATCTTCACTCATAATAATACTACCTCACTCAGCCGAATTACTTTGTTTCTTTGTGTAATGTATGCTTTCTGCAGAACTTACAATACTTCTTTGTCTCCATTCTCTCCGGATGAAGCTTCTTTTCTTTCATTGTGTCGTAATTGCGCTGCTTGCACTCTGTACACTCTAATGTAATCTTTGTACGCACTTCTTACTCCTCCTATTAATAATTGTAGAATTTGCTTTAGGTTTTTGGCATAAAAAAAAGACCTACCCCGTAGCCTTTCTAATATATCATATATATTTTATTATAGTCAACCGTGTATTTAAAAGCGGGATATACCGGATCAAAACCCCGCTCCTATACACACGGTCAGTCCGAACACTCCGGATACTCCCACATTTTTCACGGCTTTTGCGCACTCGCTCAATGTAATGCCCGTTGTATAAATATCGTCCACAATAAGTACGTTTTTATATTTTTTATCGCCCTTCGCCTCAAAGGCGCCTCTTATGTTAGACATTCTTTCAATGTCTGTCAGCTCCTTCATAGGTGACGTCTCCCTTATCCTTTTAAGATAATTTCGGTCCGCGGGAATTCTTGAATACTTGCTGAGAGACAGCGCGAGCAGCTCCGCCTGGTTATATCCTCTTGAACGGACTTTCTTATCGCTCATTGGCACCGGTACCAAAGCGTCTATGTCCCACGATGTTATTTCGGTGCTGTATTCTTGCCACATTTTTTTGGCAAATGTATCAGCAAGCCGTCTTTGATTTTCATATTTAAACCTATATATTGTTTTTCTTAAGAATTCATTATATTCAAATGCCGAAATATGTCTGTCATATAAATGATTTCTGTCTTTACAGTCGTTACATATGGGGTCGGAAAACGAAGACAAACTCTTTCCGCATTTCTTACACCTTATACCGGAAGTGGGTATAAAAATCTTTTCACATATACCGTGAAATTCACCTTTTACCGTAATTTCGCCGCACACCGGACATGTCTTCGGGAATACGGCGTTTAATATGATATTAAATATATTTTCAAACGATTGTCATCACTCCTTTTCAATATCGTAAACCTTTCGGCATATTTGTCTTTTTTTATTATATTAAGTGCAATTTCAGGAATTATAATGCACTGTTTATCTGTAAGCACTGTCTCGCGCTTTATGTTACAGGCACCGTGTAACTCGCACATGTTTCATACATAACCCGATTTCACTGCTCCGTTTACATGAATTCCGCATACGCCTCTTTAAGCCTTTTATCAAATGTCGAATATCTCTTCAATTCATATTCATTGTCTTTCATTTTATTGAATATTTCTTCAACACCGACAAGACATACGCATTTCCTGGCACGTGTAACGGCAGTATATAAAAGCCTTCTGTTAAGCAGCATTCTCGGAACATTGTACATCGGTATTATTACTGCCGGATATTCACTTCCCTGAGCCTTGTGAACCGTCAAAGCGTAGGCCGGTTCCAGTTGTTCCAATTCCGATTTGCTGTATGTGACATATCTGCCGTCGTCAAATACAACCTCAACCTCTCCTACCGAACGGTCTATGCCGCGAATCAAACCGGTATCTCCGTTAAATACTCCGACTCCCTCCGTTGACATTCCAAAACCGTCGTACTTTCTCCATTCCATGTTGTAATTATTTTTTATGTGAATTACTTTGTCTCCGACTCTGTATATTTTACCGAATACCTCAATTTCATCCCTGCTTTCCGACGGAGGATTAAGCAGAGACTGCATTATTTCATTTAACCTGTTTACTCCTACGTCCGTCATTTTGGAAGGCGCAAGAATCTGTATGTCTTTAGAGTCGCATCCGACGTATTTAGGCAGCTTGTCATGCAGCAGCGCATATATTGCATTAATAATATCATTGGGATTATCCCTTTTAATAAAAAAGAAATCATTACTCTTTTTGTGTAAATCCACACCTTCGCCTCTGTTAATCCTATGAGCGTTTGCAACGATGTCACTTACGGCATCCTGCCTGAATATCTTCTCTAACTTAACCACGGGAATGCAGCCGGATTTGATTATATCCCACAGGACATTACCCGCCCCAACGCTCGGCAGCTGATCCGCATCACCGACAAGAACGAGTCTCGTACCTACATTTACCGCTTTAATCAGAGAATACATGATATTTAAATCAACCATGGACATTTCATCAATAATAATTACATCCGTTTTCAGCTTATTCGTTTCATTATATTCAAACTGTACATTTACTTCATCGTCAATATTTTCACTTTGCGGTTTGAACCCCAGTAATCTGTGTATGGTGCCCGCCTCTCTTCCGGTGGATTCGCTGAGCCTTTTAGCCGCCTTCCCCGTGGGAGCGGCAAGGGATATCGAGAAACCTTTGTTTTCAAATACATTTATTATGGTCTTTATTACGGTGGTCTTTCCCGTTCCGGGTCCTCCCGTAATTACAAAAATTCCGTTGTTGACAGAACCCTCTACAGCCTTTCTTTGAAGGTCGTCAAGTGTTATCCCGCTTCTCTTCTCCGCCCTGTCAATATCGCAATCATCAAACACACTGTCAACATCTCCGTCAAGTCTGAGAATCCTTAACGCAAGAGAAGATTCTAATCTGTAGTAAAGAGGAAGATATACAAATATATTATCGGGGGAAGCATCTTTGGCATGCAGACCTGCATTTTCCGATGATTCAGATCCAAGTTCCCTGAAAAGATCTTCCGGAGATAATGTTTCATCCGCCGCAGCTCCGCTTACCCCTGTTTCGCTCTCATCCTCTGCGGTGTTGTATTTAATGATAATTTTGTTGTCAATATCCATTTTTTCAAGACATAAATCCACATCTGATTTATTGACATCTTTTATCAGGTTGCCTATATATCCGTACAATACACTCTTTGGCAAATATGTATGTCCGTTGGCTGCGGCCTGTTCCAGGCTGTATATTACGGCAGCCTTTATTCTGAAAGACGAATTTTCATACGCTCCCGTTTTTATCGCAATCTGATCGGCGGTTTTAAAGCCTATATTTTTAATATCCTCAATAAGCCTGTATGGATTTTCTTTTATTACCGAATATGCCTTATCACCGTAAAATTCATATATTTTCGCGGCTGTTTTTATGCTTATTCCGTACTGTTGCACATAAATTGAAAGGTCGTTGGAATTCCTGTTGGCCTGAAGAACCTTTTGATATTCTTCCGCTTTCTTTTTCGATATTCCTTTTACGGCCGCCGCAAGTGTCTGAGGTGCGTTAAGCATAATATCATATGCGTTGTCACCGAATTCGTTTATGATTTTTTTTGCAGTAGCCTCTCTGATTCCGGGAATTCCTCCGTTCTTTAAAAATCCAAAAAAAGCCTCTCTTGAGAGAGGCTCTACTGTCTTGTATGTCTTAACGCTGAATTGCCTGCCGTACTTGGAATGTTCCGTATATTCGCCCTTAAGCTCCAATCTGTCTCCCTCGTGAAGCTCAATAAACAAACCGACGCAGCGTTCTTCTTTATTATTGTCTGTAATTAAAGTAAAGACGGAATACCCGTTATCATCATTTCTGAATGTAATTCTTGAAACATTTCCCTCTATGATTATATGTTCCGATTCCTGTCCGTTGTTCATTTACTCGTCCTTATTGTCTCTTTCTCCGGCCATAAATTCTACGAATTTACCTGTTCCCACGGCAACCGCAGTCATTGGATCCTTGGCTGTTACGGTATGTATACCTGTTTTAGATTCTATAAGTTCTTCCAAGCCTCTGAGGAGACTTCCTCCCCCCGTAAGGATAATTCCTCTGTCCGCAATATCCGCAGCCAATTCCGGAGGAGTCTGTTCCAAAACCGTATGAACCGCGTCCACAATCTGAGTTGTTGCCTCTCTGAGGGCAGCCTCAGTCTCATCGGAACTGATTTCCACTGATTTAGGAAGTCCCGTTACAAGGTTTCTTCCCTTAACCGTCATTTTCTTAACCTCAGGAAGAGGGTATACGCATCCTACTTCTATTTTAATCTCTTCAGCCGTTCTTTCACCGATATACAGGTTATGATTCTTTCTCATGTAACGAACAATCGCCTCATCAAAGTCATCACCCGCAATCTTAATGGATGCGCTTACAACCGTCGAACCGAGAGAGATAACGGCTATATCCGTTGTACCGCCGCCGATATCTATGATCATATTGCCGCATGGCTTTGAAATGTCCACTCCGGCGCCTATTGCAGCCGCAATAGGCTCCTCAATTATGGCAACTTCTCTTGCCCCGGCCTGAATGGTTGCGTCTTCAACGGCCTTTCTTTCAACTTCAGTTACGCCGGAAGGTACACATACGCTTATTCTCGGCTTTCTGAACATATGCTTTCCATATGCCTTTTGTATGAAATATTTAAGCATTTTTTCCGTTACTCTGTAATCAGAGATAACTCCCTGTCTAAGAGGTCTGACAGCGACTATGTTTCCCGGCGTTCTGCCGATCATAAGTCTTGCTTCTTCACCGATAGCTTTAATCTTGTTAGTTTCTTTGTCAAATGCAACTACCGAAGGCTCCTTTAATACAACGCCTTTGCCTTTTATATATACAAGTATACTTGCCGTTCCTAAATCTATACCAATATCTGTAGATGACATATACTACCCCTCTCAATCTTATAACCGTAACCCCCATTATATACAATGGCTATATAAAATAAAAGAATTAAAATATTAAAAGAATGTAAAACAGGATGCCTGTTTCTTTACCCAAAAAAAGACATAGTATATACAAGAAACCTTATTCTTTGCATATCTATGTCTTTGTATTATAAAGTATCAGAGTACGTACTTCTTAAGGTCATCTACCTTGTCAAGCTTCTCCCATGGAAGATCGACATCAGTACGGCCGAAATGTCCGTAAGCTGCCGTCTGCTTGTAGATAGGACGTCTGAGGTCAAGAGTCTTGATAATTCCCGCAGGTCTGAGGTCGAACTCCTTACGGATAATCTCTACAATCTTATCCTCGCTGAGTTTGCCGGTACCGAATGTATCAACCATGATCGATGTAGGTGTTGCAACACCGATGGCATATGAAACCTGGATTTCAAGCTTATCTGCAATGCCTGCCGCAACAAGGTTCTTTGCAACATAACGTGCCGCATATGCCGCAGAACGGTCAACCTTTGTGCAGTCCTTGCCTGAAAATGCACCGCCTCCGTGTCTTGCTGCTCCGCCGTATGTATCAACGATAATCTTACGGCCAGTAAGTCCCGAATCACCGTTAGGACCTCCGATAACGAAACGACCCGTAGGATTGATGTAAATCTTTGTATCGTCATCAATCATGTTGCCGTCAACAACGGCATCGATAACATACTTTCTGATATCGCTCTTAATCTGTTCCTGAGTAACTTCAGGTGAGTGCTGTGATGAAACAACAATGGCATCAAGTCTTACAGGCTTATTGTTCTCATCATATTCAACCGTAACCTGTGTTTTACCGTCCGGACGAAGATATACAAGTGTACCGTCTTTTCTTACCTTTGTAAGCTGTCTTGCGAGCTTATGTGCAAGAGCTGCGGAGTAAGGCATGAATTCAGGCGTCTCGTTAGTCGCAAAACCGAACATCATTCCCTGATCTCCCGCACCTACGGCATCAAGTTCAGCATCCGATTTGTCGGATTCTCTTACTTCAATGGCCGTATCAACACCCTGAGCAATGTCAGGTGACTGCTTATCAACAGCAACCATTACGGCACAAATATTACCGTCAAATCCCTTTTCCGATGAATCATAACCGATTTCCTTAACGGTATCTCTTACAATTGTAGGGAAATCAACCTGAGCCTTTGTAGTAATCTCGCCCATAACCATTACAAATCCCGTATTGGTAAGAGTTTCACACGCAACTCTCGCAAATGGGTCCTGCTCATATATTGCATCTAATATCGAATCCGATACCATGTCACAGATTTTATCCGGATGTCCTTCTGTAACAGATTCAGATGTAAACAATCTTTTTTCCATTCGTAAATTACCCTTTCTGAACATTAAAACTCTTTGAATAATATAATTAAGTCGTAAGTATGTCAAGACAACAAGTGGTTACATATCCCCGAAAATGTTTTGTCATTCCCTGTCCCGGCGCAAAATTTATCAAAATAATCTCATGCGCGGATTACAAATTTTAATCTTTTATGACTTTGTTTCTTAGTTTCCGGTTGTCTCCTTTGCCTCCGTTGTCTCCGTTGTTCCGGTTGTTTCGACGGCCTGTGTACTCTCATTTGCATTGTTTTCAGTTGTCTGTCCTTCGGATTCATTTGAATCGCCGCGCTCCGAAACACTTATAACATATGATGCAACTTTTGAATAAAGGCTCTGGTATCCCAGTTCGCAGTTTATTTTCTTACCGTATTGCTTGATTAATGCATTAAAATCGTCAAATCCGTAATATGCGGCAAGAGTTCCTCCGAGGAACGTAATATCTTCCGTGGATACTTTAATATGGTTCTCTCTCGCAATCAGAGTAACTATCATCTTCTGTTTAAGATATGTCTCCGTTGTATCCTGTACATATTTAGAAAATTCTTCTTCGTTCTTTCCGTATACCTTCTGAATATAATCATCGTATGACTGTACTCCGTATGCGGAACCGTACTGTTCATATTGAGATTTAATATTCTCTTTATATGTATTTTCAAGAGCATTCTTTTCCTCTTCCGGATAACCCTTGATTTCCGTTTTTTCCAAAATCTGATTATATACCGTTTCAAATTCCGCAATATCGTTATTTTGCTTTGCCTGTTTAGCCATAGACTCCTTTATGTTGTTTTTGAGTTCGCCTATGTTCTCCGGTTCTCCGTATCCGAAATTGTTAAACATCTTGCGGTTATCTTTTACCCACTCGTCATTGGCTTCGGGAGTTGTTGTTCTTGTAATTTTTGTAATATGAACCTTAAATACCGCATTTTTTCCTTTTAATGCTTCAGATGAATAATCGTCCGGGAATTTTACCGGTATGTCATAATCCTTATTTGCCTGCAGCCCCACAAGCCCCTTGTCCAAATCGCTTATATACTGCCCGGAACCTATCGTATAAGTCTGATCCGAAGCGGTTCCGCCGTCAAATGGCTGACCGTCTATGGTTCCCGTATAATTAAGAACTATCTGATCTCCGGATGCCGTTGTTCCTCCGTTCGTTATATCTTCCGTTTTCTTACTCTTTGAAATCAATTCCTGAATCGCTCCGTCAACAGCCGAATCGCTGATATTTTCGGAGGATCTGTCTACTGCCGTCGTCTTAAGGCCTTTGTATTCACCGAGAGTTACATAGTTCTTATATACGTCTGCGGTATGCTTCATAAAAGCTTCATAGTCTCTTGCTTCTATTTCCTGATTGGAAGTATCCGTACCGGAAAATGTCTTACATCCGGAAAGAATTACCGTACCTGCCGCCATCATGCACACTCCGATTATTCCTGTTTTTTTATTTAATAATTTCATATTAACTCCTAACATCTGATTATATTAACCTGTCCGCATAAGCGTTAGGTTTTACAAACTAATCTATACTTTAAAGGTTTGATGCCGATAAGTAAAGATATTATAGAATTCTCAATTTCTCCGTATAATAAAAATAATCTACCGTAAAGTAGATTATTCAGAAAATATTATATCTTATAAAATTGTATATAAAAACTTACATTCCGATATTCTCAAAGGGTATGTCTTCAATTAATGTTGTTTTGCGGTCCTGTCACATTTAAACAAACAAGCCCTTACGGTTTCATACTGCGAAAAGTTTTTGGGATTATTATTTATTAGGGATTATTTATTAGTATCACAAAATATTAGGGTTTTGCAAAATTCTGAAACCGTAAGGGCTTATTCTGTTTGTTTTGTTTGTTTTGTAGGAATGTATATCTCTATACAATGTGCATGATACATTCGTAACCTTAAACGAACTTAAAAAAAACGATATGTTTTTTAAGTTTATTCTTTATTTACTTTCAGTTTATTGTTTCATAATATCCGCCTCACCCGTTTCGACTCTATCCTGTACCGAAACACAAAAAGGACCGCGAGACGTCTCTGCATACCGCCTGAAAAGTAAGATTATAATCTTACTTTTCAGGACACTGCATTCATCTCTGCGGTCCTTTTTCCGATTTCCGTTACCGATTATAAATATTTATCAAAACACAATCATAATCTCATTCCGGATACGGATTTTATTAATTTACGGCATAACCATATTGCATCAGCCTTCTGACAGTTTCATAAGGAGCTGTCCGCCTTTAACGGTGTCGCCCTCTTTTACGAGTATTTCTTCAACCACACCGCTCATTCCGGCAATAACCGCCGTTTCCATCTTCATTGCTTCGATGGTTGCAATGGTCTGGTTCTCTTCAACTTTGTCCCCCACCTTAACGGCAATGTTGGCTATTGCGCCCGGAATTGAAGCTCCTACCTGTGATTTATCTTCCGGATTAACCATAGGCACTTTAATAATTGTCTTCTGAGCTTCTTCATCCGGAACCTGAACTTCACGGCGGATACCGTTCAATTCAAATACCACCGTCCTCATTCCGTCTGAGTCAATATCTCCGAAGTCTAAGAACTTAATGTTCAATGTCTTTCCGTTGGCAATATTGACTTTAGTTGTTTCACCCTTATCAAGACCATGGAAATAAACATGCGAAACAAGTTCCGTAGTATATCCGAACTCATCCTGAGACTTAACAAAGTCCTTAAATACCTTAGGATAGAGAGCATATGAAATAACATCTCTGTCTTCGGCATCATGACAGAATTCCTGTACTTCCTTTTTCATGGCATCGAAATCCGCAGGCTCAAGCATTTCACCCGGACGGCACGTAATAGGTTTTACGCCTTTAAGAACAACCTCCTGTAAATCCTTAGGGAATCCCCATGCAGGCTGTCCCATCATGCCTGAAAAATAACTTATTGCCGAATCAGGGAATGCAAGATATTTGCCCTTTTCAACGATGTTGTCAGGAGTGAGCTCATTCTGAGTCATAAATATTGCAAGATCTCCGACCATCTTTGATGAAGGCGTTACCTTAACAATGTCTCCGAGCATGTCGTTAACGACCTTGTAATTCTCCTTTACCTGAAGGAAACGATCTTTGAGTCCGAGGCTCTCAACCTGTGGCTTAAGATTAGTATACTGGCCTCCCGGAATCTCATATCTGTAAATATCCGTAGCCGGAGATACAAGGCCCGACTCAAACGAAGAATATCTTTTACGAACATCTTCCCAGTAATCCGTAAGGTGCTGAAGTCTGCCGAGGTCAAGTCCCGTATCTCTCTCTGTTCCCTGCAGTGCCGCAACAACAGCATTAAGAGAAGGCTGAGAAGTAAGACCTGACAATGAAGAAATGGCAAGATCCACAACATCGGCTCCTGCTTCAACTGCCATAAGAACGGCCGCCACCTGGTTGCCCGACGTATCATGTGTATGAACCTGAATAGGAACGCCTACGGCCTGCTTAAGTTCCGAAACAAGTTTCTTGGCCGCATAAGGCTTTAACAGACCTGCCATATCCTTAACGGCAATCATGTGAGCACCGCGCTTTTCAAGCTCTTTTGCCATATTAATATAATAACTTAACGTATACTTATCACGGTTCGGATCAAGGATATCTCCGGTATAACAAAGAGTAGCCTGACAAATCTTACCCTGATTAAGCACTTCATCCATGGCAACTTCCATGCCCGGAATCCAGTTCAGTGAATCAAAAACTCTGAATACGTCAATTCCGCTTTTAGCCGCATGCTTTACAAATTCTCTTATTACATTATCGGGATAATTCGTATATCCTACGGCATTAGATCCTCTGAGAAGCATTTGAAGAAGGATGTTCGGAACTCTTTCTCTTATCTTGTCAAGTCTCTCCCATGGTGATTCATGAAGGAATCTGTATGCAACGTCAAACGTCGCACCTCCCCAACATTCAAGAGAAAAAGCGTCCGCTTCAATCTCGCTTGTGGCATCCATGGCTTCGACAATATCCTTAGATCTCATACGTGTTGCAAGAAGAGACTGATGAGCGTCTCTCGTCGTGGTATCACAAATAAGAACTTTTTTCTGCTCTTTTACCCAGTCTGCAACAGCCTTAGGTCCCTTACTGTCAAGAAGCTGTTTTAAGCCGTCAGGCTTATGTCCCGTGAGAGGCGGTATACGAACGTCGTCATATCTCTTATGGTGTCCCGATTCCGCAAGGGTCTTTGTGGCAATATACTTAAGCATCTTGGTTGCCTTGTCTTCGCCGTTGTCAAGATTAAATAATTCAGGTGTCTCATCAATAAATTTTGTATGACATTTGCCTTCAATAAATGTCTTATTGGTAAGAATGTTGGAAATAAATCCGATATTTGTTTTAACTCCGCTGATTCTTATCTCCTGAATGGCTCTGAGCGTCTTCTTGCACGCATTCTCAAATGTATTGTCCCAACATGTTATCTTAACTAGAAGAGAGTCGTAATAAGGACTGATAACGGCACCTACGCCGGATGTCGCTCCGTCAAGACGCACACCGAAACCTCCCGGTGAAAAATATGAGGTTATCTTACCCGTATCAGGTGCGAAGTTGTTAGATGGGTCTTCGGTTGTTACACGGCACTGAATTGCATATCCGTTCTGGTGAATATCCTCTTGGGATTTAATTCCGATCATATCATCGGATAATTCATAACCCTCGGCAATGAGAATTTGTGAACGAACAAGGTCAATACCCGTACACATTTCCGTAATCGTATGCTCTACCTGTATTCTCGGATTCATCTCTATAAAATAGTGATTACCGTCTTTATCAACAAGGAATTCAAGAGTACCTGCATTTGTATACTTAACATGTTCCGCTAACTTTAACGCATCATTTAAAATATTTTGCTTTACATCTGCAGGGAGCGAAAATGCAGGAGTAAATTCAACAACTTTTTGGAATCTTCTCTGAAGAGAACAGTCACGCTCATAGAGATGAACTATATTTCCGTGTTCATCTCCGAGAATCTGAACTTCGATATGTTTAGGCTCAACCAAAAATTTTTCCATAAAGATATCGTCATTATCGAAAGCTTTCTTTGCTTCTGCCTTAACAAGGTCAAAGTTAACTCCCACTTCTTCGATGGTATCGCAACGTCTCATGCCTCGGCCGCCGCCGCCGGCTGCCGCCTTTAAAATAACGGGGAAACCGAATTCCGCCGCAAGTTTCTCGGCTTCTTCTCTGCTTGCAAGAGGTTTTTCGGTTCCCGGTATCGTAGGAACATTACATGCTAAAGCCATTTCCTTTGCCGAAAGCTTATCTCCCATCATATCCAATATATCTGACTTAGGTCCGATAAATTTGATTCCGGCTTTCTCACACTCTCTCGCAAATTCGGCATTTTCGGCAAGGAAGCCGTAACCCGGATGAATTGCGTCTACGTTATGAGTCTTTGCAATGTCTATAATCCTTTGGATATTTAAGTATGCTCCGAGAGGACTGTAATTATCCCCGATAGGATATGACTCATCCGCCTCTGTTCTGAAAAGCGCATTTATATCCTCATTTGAATAAATAGCAACTGCCGTAAGTCCCAAATCATGACACGCTCTGAATATACGCATCGCAATTTCTCCACGGTTGGCCACTAAAACCTTATTAAATCTTTTTGGCATTTAATATTCCCATCCTTTCTTTGTCAATTAAGATAATCTAAGAGACATAAATACCCTTTTACTATCTGCTTGATATATATGTATAGATTAACAGAAATCCTTAAAAAAATAAATATCCTATAGCGATAATTGTATTTAACTTAAAAATATTATGTATTTATTTCATTTTACTTGTATAATATTAGCATATTTAAAAAAATTAAACTATATAACGGAGCACATTATGACTTATAACGATTTTTCCGAAAAAAACATACTTAAATACATGGATAAGGATCATCCCCGCCTGTATTTTTTTGACTCAACGGACTCTACCAACAACTTCGCAAAGCATCTTATAGCAAATAAAGAAGCCGCCGACGGAATATGTATATGCGCCGACGAGCAGACTGCCGGTCGGGGAAGACAGGGAAGACCTTTCTTTTCTCCTCCCCATTCCGGCGTCTATCTTACATTGATAAGGGATATGAATTGCATGAGAGATCCGGTGATACTTAAAACAACCATTGCCGCATGTGTGGCGGAATATGAGACTCTTCTTGAAGTCATGGGAGTTGACACGTCAATTAAATGGGTAAACGACCTCTTTTTATACGGAAAAAAGATTTCCGGAATTCTGACGGAAGCCATCGATCATTATATTATTATCGGCATAGGCATCAACTGCAATACGTCCGATTTTCCGGATGAACTGCAAAATATCGCAGGTTCCGTTGAAAGCGGTTCGGAGGGCGAAGACAATTCCGCGGACAGAAGCCGAATTGCCGCCGTATTGTGGAAAAAGTTAATGTATTGGACAGACAGAACCGGTTCCCGAGAATTAATTGACATATACAGACAACATTCATTCCTTATAGGAAAAAACATAACATTCACAACGGACGGCATAACACAATGCGGACTTGTAGAAAACATAGACGATGACGGCGCTCTTATTGTGATAAACAAAAACAACGGCGAAAAAAAGGTTTTGAATACCGGAGAAGTTCATTTGACATCATGGGATTAAACGACTGAAGATGATAAAAACGATTTCAAATAACAGATATTTAAGCCGAATTGAATAAAATATAAAAAGCGAGACGGTAACGGCAATTCAAAACATACCGCAAAACCCTCTCGCTTATTTTTATGCATTGTAATCTAATTCTTTATATTCGTGAGCGTCAGATGTTAAATCTTCCCATTTCTCTTCGGATTCTGCAAGAACAACTCTCCATGAATCTCTCTCAGCCTGGCTGTTGGCATGGCTTCTGTAATATTCTTCTTCCTGAGCACCGGCCTTTGCTTCTTCCAAGTCAGTGAACTTCTCACAGTTCTTGATACTTGCATCATTTACGTTCTTACGAAATACATAATAATACATCTAATACCTCCCATAATAAGCCCTGAGGCTTAATTGATTATTCCGTGATATTATAACATATAATTAGTATTTCCCAAACACTAATTTATATTTATAAGGACAAATCCTTCACTATAATATATAATAATTTATCTGAATATATTAAGGAGACTTTTTATGAATTTTAAAACTATATGCTTAGCTTCCTGTGCGGCAGTTTCATCCGGCGTCATACTGTCCGGATGCAGCTCCGGTTCCGTTATCATCGATACACCGATTAAATCTGAAGGATTTAAGCTGGATACCATAGTTTCTGTCAGTTCTTATGACAATGTTGACAAACAGGTTATTGATAACGCTTTAAATATATGCGATACATATGCGGATTTGTTTTCCATGTATGACGAAAATTCCTTGCTTTGGAAAATCAATCACAATATAACTGATGAAATGCCTGCGGAAATGGGGCATATGATTGACGACGCTCTTAAATATTCATCCATGAGTGACGGAGCGTTTCAACTTTCCATAGGAAGCGTGTCTGAACTCTGGGATTTTACAAACAGAACAAATAATTCAACCGTTCCGTCCAAAGAGTCAATAGATAACGCTTTAAAGTATGTGGACGACAGCAAGGTGTCAGTACACCCGAAAGACGAATCCGATCCCAACGGCACATGGGTCATTAATAAACCGAGCGAAACCAAACTGGATCTCGGAGCCGTTTCCAAAGGCTATATAGCCGATAAGATAAAGGTATATTTATTGGAAAATAATGTACACCATGCAATAATAAATCTCGGCGGAAATGTTCTCTGTGTAGGCGGAAAAGGTGACGAATCTTTTAATATAGGCGTGCAAAAGCCCTTCGGCTCAAGTTCCGACACATCCGCAACCTTGAGTATCTCCGATATGTCAGTCGTTTCATCGGGAACATATCAACGCGGTTTCACGGCATCCGACGGAAAATATTATCATCACATATTGGATGCGAGAACGGGTTATCCAATAGAAAACAACCTTCTCCAGACCACAATTATATCCAAAAACTCATTCGAGGGTGACTGCTTAAGTACATTAACATTTATTCTCGGACTCGAAAAAGGTATGGAATTAATTAATAAAACAGATAATGTTGAGGCTGTCTTTATTACAAATGACTATAATCTTCATTATTCCGACAATGCAAAAGGATATGTAAAAGAATGAATTTTTTTAGAACCATCGCAGGATATGCCTTTCTTATTTTCTTCATGATAATAAGCTGGCTTTTCCTTCTTCCCATCGGATATTTCATCGGAAGATCAAATAAAGAAAAGGGGCAGAGATTCTCCGTAAAAATTATTAAATGGGGATTCTCCTGTCTGTCCGCGATTGCGGCCGACGTAACCGTAAAGGGAACGGAAAATATTCCAAAGGATGAGCCTGTTGTATTTATGGGTAATCACAGAGGATATTTTGACGTAATCATCACATATCAATACCTTCCGTTTCTTACTTCGATAATTTCAAAAGACGCATTAAAAAAGTTCCCGGTTGTAAGCAACTGGATGTCCAGAATAGGCTGTCTCTATCTGGAAAAGGATAATATAAAACAAAATCTCGGAACCATTATGACAGCCATAGATTATATTAAAAACGGAACGAGTATGCTCATCTTTCCTGAGGGTAAACGAAATTTAGGCGCCGGAACAGATACCTTTCAATCCGGAAGCTTCAAGCTGACACAAAAAACCGGTGCGAGAATAGTTCCGTTTTCAATTACAAATACAAGAGAGGTATGGGAAAGACAGTTCCCATGGCTCAGTCGTCAGAAAGTAGTACTTGAATTCCTCCCTCCGATAACAACTTCCGATTTGACAAGAGAAGAGCAAAAAGCTCTTCCTGAAACCGTGAGATCCGCTGTTGAAGACTCATTTATAAGAAACGGCGGTAAATAATCTTTTTTAATATGCACTTTTATTACACACCTTAAATATGGTATAATTCAAAATCAGTGATTTTATCAGGTAATATTTATTATTTTCAGGAGATTATTTATGGACTTGTGGCTTATACTTCTTATTGTCGTTGCCGCTCTTATCGCTGCTCTTATAATATTCTACTTCGGATTTGTAAGGCCGAGAAAGAAGCAGATGAATGAACAGCAGGAACAAATCGATGCAACAAAACAGACAGTTACAATTTATGTCATCGGAAAGAAGAAAATGAAGATTTCCGAGGCGGGATTTCCTAAAAGCGTTCTCGAATCTACACCTGCAAAATACCGCAATCGTAAAGTGGATATCGTGAAAGCTAAAATAGGTCCTCAAATAGTTTCGCTTGTTGCATCCCGCGAAGTTTTTGATTTGGTTCCGACCAATACCAATGTAAAAGCCGAGATAAGCGGTGTTTATATCACAAATGTTCATGCGATGAAGGGCAACAAGCCTCTCGAACAGCCAAAGAAGAAGAAAAAATAATTCGGTGCCCACCGAATATATAAAAGTCATTGTATTATGAGATTCGTCTTAATTTCGAATCCTTGCCGATACAATGACTTTTTATTTTATGCAGTGAATTTATCTTGCTTTATTCTCCGTAATAATATATAACGGTTTATATTTACATTTATCATGAACTATAACAGCGGGGGGACAACTATATGCCAAGAGATTTATCATTATTAACGGATCTGTATGAATTAACCATGATGCAGGGATACTTTAAATCAAAAAAGAATAATACGGTGGTATTTGATGTATTCTACAGAACAAATCCCTTCGGAGGCGCATATTCCATATGCTGCGGAATAGAACAAATGGCGGACTATATTAAAAATCTGTCATTCACATCCGAAGATATAGATTATCTCAGAAGCACGGGATACTTTGAATATGATTTTCTTGCATATCTGTCTGATTTCCGTTTTACCGGAGATGTATATGCCATTCCGGAAGGGTCCGTAATCCTCCCTAAAGAACCGATAATTAAAATCGTAGCACCGATTATCGAAGCACAGCTTATTGAACCCGCGGTTTTAAACATCGTTAATCACCAAAGTCTTATAGCCACCAAGGCCGCAAGAATAAAACACGCCGCAGGCGATAATGCGATACTTGAATTCGGACTCAGAAGAGCACAGGGCCCCGATGCCGGCATATACGGTACAAGAGCCGCATATATTGCCGGCTGCAGCGGAACAAGCAATGTTCTTGCCGGCAAGATGTTTGACATCCCTGTACTCGGTACTCACGCACATTCATGGATAATGTCATTTGACAATGAATATGAAGCCTTTAAAACATATGCGGAGATTTACCCGGACAACTGCACTCTTCTGGTAGATACATACAGCACGCTGCGCTCGGGTGTGCCTAATGCCATAAGGGTATTTAAGGAAATGAAAGAAAACGGCAAAGATATGAGCAGGTGCGGTATAAGAATTGATTCCGGAGACCTTGCGTATCTTACGAAACGGGCACGTACAATGCTTGACGAAGCAGGCTTATGTGAAGTAAAAATATCAGCATCCGGAGATTTGGACGAAAACCTGATTTCCTCTTTGAAGGATCAGGGAGCAAGGATAGATTCCTGGGGCATAGGCACAAGAATGATTATTGCGGAAGGCAATCCTTCCTTCGGAGGCGTATATAAGCTTGCGGCAATAGAAGAAAACGGAGAATTTATTCCCAAAATAAAAATATCGGAAAACTCTGTCAAGATTACCAACCCCGGCAATAAGTCTCTTTACAGAGTATACAATAACGAAGGAAAGATTGTAGCAGACCTTATCACCCTGGATTACGAAACATATTCAGAACGAGACGACCTTCTGCTCTTCGACCCGATTGAAACCTGGAAGCAAACAATTATGCACAGCGGAGAATATACAATAAGGCCTATGCTTGAACTTATATTCAAATCCGGACAATGTTTATTCAATCCGCGTCCGATCAGGGAAATTCAGGAATATTGCAAAAAAGAACAGGATACCTTATGGGAAGAATCCAAACGACTTTTAAATCCTCATACCATACATGTAGACCTGTCAAGACCTCTGTATGAAATGAAGCAGGACCTCCTTAATAAATACGGCAAAGATCAGCTTAATTACAGAAGGAAGGATTGATTGTCGGAGATTATTGCGTTATATATTAATACGTGCATAACACCCAAATGACTGCATTTGTTTCGGTTAATAATTAAATATGACATAAAAAGGGATACCGGCTGTGTACCAACCTCCCGATCGTCGGATTTTCAATCCGGCTTTCGGCGGTCACCTCACTGTACGGTATCCCTTCTTTTAACTCTTATTATTTCTTTTATCAGCTTTCGGATATTGTTCTTTCAATATCTTTTTCCTGATTGGTTATATGTTCTCTTATTAAATCGCAGGCCTTTTCCTTATCTCCGTTCTCTATATATTCTATCAGACTGTTGTGTTCCTTTATCAAAGTCTGGTGCGAAGATTCATTTTTTATATATTCAAGACGATATCTGTATAACTGTTCTCTTAAATTATTAAGCATCTGCATAAGGCGAAGATTGTTTGTTGACTTGTAAATAATGTCGTGGAATTTTACATCCGCATCTACTATGTCAAATATATCCCCTGCTTCCACGGCCTTGTCAAATAATTTATTGGCTTCCTTTAATTGTGTAATCTGAGACTTTGTTATTCTTTCACAGGCCAAAGCCACCGCAAGATCCTCAAGTGTCGTCCTCACCTCAAGCACATCACGCATGTCTTTTTCCGTTATGCTTGCAACTTCCGCACCGCGTCTCGGTATCATTTTCACAAGCCCCTCAAGTTCAAGCTTTCTTATGGCTTCCCTTACGGGCGTCCTGCTTACGCCCAGCATATTAGCGAGCTGTATCTCCATAAGTCTCTCACCGGGCTGCATTTCGCCCTGTAAAATAGCTTGTCTGAGTTTAAGAAATACCACCTCTCTGAGCGGCAGATTCATATTGTCATCTATTTTTGCGTCTTGCATAAAAATTCTCCCTAAAATAATTCACATGAACAAATTGCATTACGTTCATAACATAAATTCTGCCTGATTATGTAATCATATTATGTATACATTAATTAGGAATTACATTATATCAACTCAGTAACATAAATATCAAGATTTGAATATTCCGACTTTAATTTATTTGCCGCGTTTTCTGCCTCTTCTTTTCTTTCAAACATAGCAAAAACCGAAGGTCCGGAGCCGCTCATCATTGTTTTTATCGGTCCGGTTTTTTCAATTCCGTCAATAATATCTTTTAGGACAGGATGAGCGCTGCATATGACATTTTCAAATGTATTGCCCATGTACGGAGCAATATCCGCAATGCTTGCGCTTCTCTCCTCCAAAATCTTCTTTATTGAAGAAACGTCGGGATGAATATTGTCGGAAGCTTTATCAATCGCTCCGTATGCTTCGCCGGTTGAAACTCCGAAACCGGGTTTAACAAGAAGGACATATGCCTTATCCGGACTTTCAAGGTGTCTGAGCTTTTCACCTCTGCCATATGCATACGCACATCCTCCCATTATACAATACGGTACGTCAGATCCTATCGACGCTCCCATATCGAGCAATTCATCTCTTGTCAGGATAAAATTATACAGTTCGTTTAAACCCTTCAATACCGCTGCAGCATCCGTACTCCCCCCCGCAAGCCCGGCGCTTACGGGTATGTTCTTCTCTATATGTATGCTTACTCCGTCCTTTTTATTGTGTTTCTCCGCCAAAGCTTCAAAGAACAGTACGGCGGCTTTGTAAGCAAGATTGGAACCGTCCCGAGGTATGTCCGAAGAATCTGACGACAGGCTGATTTCACCTGAGTCGTTAAGCTTTAGCGATACAACATCATGTAACCCTATTTTATTCATTATCATACGAACATCGTGGTATCCGTCATCTCTTCTGTCAAGCACGTCAAGAGCAATATTTATTTTGGCATATGCTTTTATCTTTATCATATTCATATCTGTCACCTTTATGAAATCAATTATCCGTAAACAGACTTATCGGCAGAAACACTTAATTGCATTTATCCTTAATAAAGTCTGCCAAATGTTCTGCCTCTTCACGGCATGTCCCGTCGTCTTTCGCTTCCACCATAACCCTGACCACAGGTTCGGTTCCGCTCTTTCTTACCAATACACGACCTTCTTTGCCGAGAAGCTTCTCTGTTTTTTTGATTTCTTCAAGCACTTCTTCATTTTTCATTGCCGCATCTTTATCGTCAACCTTCACATTGATAAGCACCTGAGGATATTCCTTCATCCCGCTTGCAAGGCTTCCCACGGATTTCTTGGAAGATATCATAACTTCCATTAATTTAATGGCTGTTATAAGTCCGTCTCCGGTTGTTGCGAACTTGGAAAGAATTATATGTCCCGACTGCTCGCCTCCGAGTCTGTAGCCGTTCTTCGCCATGGCGGCATATACATTTTTATCTCCCACGTCCGTAACAACACAATCAATCCCTTCGGCCTCCATGGCTTTTAAGAATCCAAAATTGGACATTACGGTACAGACAACGGTATTATCCTTAAGTATGCCTCTTGCTTTCATATGTTTCGCATACATATATATAATATGATCGCCTGTTAAAATATTTCCCTTCTCATCAACGGCAAGACACCTGTCGGCATCCCCGTCAAATGCAAATCCTATGTCAAGTCCCTCATCGACAACCAGTTTTTGCAGCGCCTCCATGTGAGTAGATCCGCTGTTTTCATTTATGTTTAATCCGTTCGGTTCGGCGTTTATAACATATGTATGGGCACCGAGAGCATCAAATACGGCTTTTGCAAGAGACCATGCACTTCCGTTTGCCGCATCTATTCCGACTTTTATACCTTTAAAGGAATATTCGGCAAGACCTATCAGATAACCCATGTAGCGATTTCTTCCGTTGATATAGTCCACCGTTTTTCCTATATGTTCTTTATTGGCAAACGGAATACTGATTTCTCCGTCGATGTATTTTTCAATCTCGCCTATGACATCCTCGCTCATTTTTTCGCCGTCACTGTTGATCAACTTAATTCCGTTGTCATAATACGGATTATGACTTGCGGAAATCATAATTCCGCAGTCAAATGAATCCACTCTCGCTATATATGAAACGCTCGGCGTCGTTGTAACATGAAGAAGATATGCATCCGCTCCGGAAGCCACAAGCCCCGATACAAGAGCATATTCAAACATATAACTCGATCGCCTTGTATCCTTTCCGATAACAATATGTGCCTTTTGATCCGGTTTATCCTTTCCAAAATACCATCCCAAAAATCTTCCGACTTTGTATGCATGTTCGACAGTCAGAGTTACGTTAGCCTCTCCTCTGAAACCGTCCGTTCCAAAATATTTTCCCATTGTATTTCCTCTTATTCAATCGTTGTCATATCCGTTAGGATTGTTTTTCTGCCAGTTCCATGAATCTGCACACATTTCTCTCAAAGTCTTTTCGGCTTTCCAGTGAAGTTCTGTCTTGGCCTTGTTGGCATTACAATACATTTTGGCAATGTCCCCGGGTCTTCTGTCCTTTATTTCATACGGTATATTTACGTCGGTAGCTTCTTCAAACGCTTTTACAACGTCTAAGACCGAGCTGCCGTTGCCCGTGCCGAGATTATAGACATCGACGCCGTGAATAACTTCTATGTCACTTTCTTTACCGTCCGGTATAACACCGATTCTCTTAAGAGCCGCCACATGTCCCCTTGCCAGATCCGTTACGTGTATATAATCTCTTACTCCCGTTCCGTCATGAGTGTCGTAATCTCCGCCGAAAACATTGAGCTTATCAAGCTTACCGACGGCTACCTGTGTAATGTACGGCATAAGATTATTTGGAATACCGTTTGGATTCTCACCTATTCTTCCGCTTTCATGCGCACCGATAGGGTTAAAATATCTCAATATTACTGCATCCCACTCAGGATCGGCATTTGCCATATCACATATAATGTCTTCGAGCATGGCCTTTGTTCGTCCGTATGGATTGGTCACCGCGCCCTTCGGGCATGATTCCGTAATAGGTATCTCCGCAGGATCTCCGTATACCGTTGCCGATGATGAGAAAATAAGTTTCTTAACTCCTCTTTTTCTGATTTCATCGAACAGTATAATAGAACCCGTCACGTTATTTTCGTAGTATTCCAAAGGTTTTTTCACGGATTCTCCTACGGCTTTAAGACCTGCAAAATGTATGCAGGCATCAATAACATTATCCGCAAATATTTCCTTATAAATATCTCTGTCCGCAATATCTCCGTCGTAGCATGGGATTTTTTTCCCCGTTATTTCTTCGACTCTTTTAACGGCTTTTCCCGATGCATTTACAAAGTTGTCCAATATAACCGCTTCATATCCGGCTTTGATAAGCTCTATTATGGTATGGGTACCTATAAATCCGGCACCTCCAGTAACTAAAATTGCCATTTATAATCTCCTTTACATATACCTTTTGATTATATAATACATTTTATGCAAGGGCAAAATCATTCTTTATTAAAGCATTGTAACAATTACATTCTTCGGAATGTTAATATAGTGGAGTTTATTATCTCTCGGTACGTTTTTAAAAAGGTTGTTTACAATATCCGTTTGAGATTCATCTGTTTTTATCAATGCCCTTACTCTTGAGACCTCATCATCACTTCCGTATATGAGTATTTTTCGCACCTGTCCCGCATCCTTTACTCCGCTTCCGACATACATTTTCCCGCTGAACTTCTTTGGATTTACAATCAGTTCAATGTCACTGTGGGCCGTATCACCCAGCTTCTCCGCAAACACTCCTGCATGAGGCGTATAAATTTCGGGCATGTTATCCAATACATATTTTGACGCCGCATTAAATCCTGCCGTATGCCCGTTTATGGCATTCACATACAGCAATATACCCGCAACCACCGATGAGAATATCAATATGGCTGCTTTGTGAATCGTTTTTATGATATTCATGGTTCCGAAAGCCGTTCCGCACAATACCATCGGCATAACCCAAAGCGCATATGCGGATATAAATGTATTTTCATCCATATAGACAGGCATAAATGACATAATTCCGAGTATCAGTATTATTCCGATAAGAAAAAATATATGTTTAAAATTCTTCTTAACGAGGTTTAATATTGTTATTATTACAAAAAATACCAATGTAACTGGAATATATCCAAGCAAGCCTATATTTAAATCCAAAATATACGAAAAAAATCTGTCCGTATAATATTCCGTTCTGATACCGGCAAGCATACTTCCGTTTGCAATGTTTAATCCTCCGCTTAAATCAAGAGAGATAAGCATTAACGCAGCACTTATAATTATATATACAGAGCCCGCAACGGTTCTTCCGCCGTTTAAGTGGACACATACACCGGTCAGAGCCGCATATGCTCCCATAATCCATACGGGAGCGGACAGAAACAGCACTGCCGGAGATATAAGAAACATAACCGTTCCCATATTTTTTACCGCGCCGCTTCCCTTACTCCGAAACCCTACAAGAAATATTGTATACATGTATACGACGGCATTGATAAAATCGGCCTTCATATATATGCACAAAGGAATTGCGGCCGATAATACAATGATTCTGAACCATGCGCTGTTCTTACTGTTTTCTTCCATAATCCATCCCACTTTGCCGATTGTTCAGATTATTCAAAAAATCATTGCAGGTTCGCAAACCGCATTACATCATGTTTTAACATGATTTTGCAGAGATGCAAACCGGCAATGATTTATTAAATCAGCTTATCATTTTGTCATATGACCATATTTTAACTTTAAAACGGTTAGATTTGTTGTATCTTTTTTTAAGTTCAAACAACTGCTTAATATATTCAAGAGTCACCTTTCCCGACAACTTGGATTCGCCCTCGGTTCTCTGATGAAATTTATAAGGAATTTCTATTACTTTGCTGTAATTACCCATTGCAAGAACCTCAATCATGATTTTCCAACCTATCGGCTTGAGTTCGACATTATCAATTACTTCCCTTCGGAACATGAATAATCCGCTTGTGGGATCGGTGAACTTTTTAAGGCACGGAAGAATGACCTGGCCGATCTTTCTTGCCGTTCCGGATACGAACTTCCTGTATGCATTAAGTCCTCCGTCGGAACCTCCGGGTATAAATCTGCTGGGAACACATACATCTGCTCCGCCGACAACAATTGCCTTGTACATATATTTTAAAACTATCGGAGGATGCTGCAAATCCGCATCCATACATGCAATATAATCACCCTTTGCAATTCTGAATCCGTCGAGAACGGCGGTTGCAAGTCCGCTCTTATTCTCTCTGTGATACAATTTTACGGACGGATATTTCTTTGATACCTCTCTTATGATGTCAGGCGTATTGTCTCTGCTGTCATCCACAAATATTATTTCATAGTTGATGCCTTTAAGAGCTTCGTCCGTCTGTTTTACCAAATTTTCTATATTGCCGCCCTCATTGAATGTAGGTATTACTACCGAAAGCATATCGCTCATTTTACTGACCTTACCTTTTGTTAATTATACTTAATAATACAACTTCTGATATTTATTACTTTAACAGATCCATTGCCGCTTTAAGCTGTGTATCCGTGCCTGCGTTTTCGTCATATTCCACAACCACGTCGGGAGTTATGCCCGTTCCGTGCCATGTCGTGCCGTTTGGCGAACGGAGTTCCGCATCCGTATATGTCAGACCGCTTCCGTCCGAAAGCTGTTCTATCTTCTGTGTTATTCCCTTTCCGAATGTCTTTGTTCCGACAATCTTGGCCTTACCCAAATCCTTCATTGCAGCTGTCATTATCTCTGCGGATGAAGCGGTATCTCCGTTTACAAGAAGTACTATAGGCACATTTACCGAATCGTCGCCGGTTCCGGAAAGTTCTACGGTAGATCCGTTCTTAAATACCTGAGTACCGTAAACTCCCGCAGGCAAAAGTCTGTCCAAAACCTTTACGGCAGAAGCCACAAGTCCGCCGGTATTGTTTCTTAAGTCAATTATAAGACCTGTCATGCCCTTTGATTCAAGATCGCTTACGGCATTATTGAACTGCTCCGGAGTAGGTTCCTCAAAATGATTTAATGCCACATATCCTATGGTTGTGCCTTCAAGCACGGTTCCTGCTGAAGATTTGGACTGAAGCTCCACTCTTTTAAGCTTTACTGTATTTGATGCTCCGTCCCTGTTATAAGTAACGCTTACTTCGCTCCCCACTTCTCCGCGAAGACCGTTAACCGGATTGCTGTCAAGATTAGTGATATCTTTGCCGTCTATTGCCGTGATTACGTCTCCCTGACGTATCCCTGCGGCAGCGGCGGGAGAACCGTCTTCCGTGCCCGATACGTTAAGCCCTTCTCCCTTTGTATAAGACACCCTTACTCCGATGCCTCCTATTTTGCCTTCATATGACGAAATAAGTTTTGAATATTCATCAGCCGTATAATAGGATGTGTACGGATCGCCGTATGCGGCAACATATCCTTTGTACATTCCGTCCATTAAAGCCTGCTGATTAACTTTATCCGAAAAATAGAAATCGCTCATCTTACTCTGTATTTCAGAGAGCTTTGCCGTTCCGTCGGTGTCTCTTCTTGTTCCGTCCGCATTAAACTTGTTAAGAGTTATAAATCCTAAATTTAAAAAAACGATAAATATTACGGCTGCAAATCCAAGAGATATAAATACGCCGGCTGTAACCGCAAGAAAAACATTTTTATTGGTTTGTCTTGCCATTTTCTGAAGGTCGGTTTCATTATCCTTGTTGTAATCCGGCTCCATATTATCAAAATTCATAAATGTCTCCTATTCAAAGAAATAGGGCTGTTGCCACTATGCTTCTATATGCAACAACCCTATGATATTTTATACGTTTGCGTGTTTTCTTAACGCAAAGAAACTTCCAAGGAATCCTATGGCAAGTCCGAGTACAAGCGATACCGGAATAAGCACCGCAAATACCTGACCCGCAGGAAGGAATGTAAGTATACTGCTGAGCAGTGAAAACTTTGAAGCTATGGCTCCGATAATATTGTTATATAAGAAATATAACACGGTAACCGGTACTGCGGCTCCGATCAGGCCTATCGTCAGACCTTCAACAAAGAAAGGCGCTTCAACGAATCCGTCCGTCGCTCCCACATACTTCATAATGGTAATTTCTTCCTTACGAACCGTGATACCGAGAATAATGGTATTCGTAATAAGGAATATGGATACCGCAAGCAGTATTATAATAATCGCTACGGAAACATAGCCCACAATCTGGGTCATGCTGGAAATATTTCTTGCGACTTCGTCCGATCTGTTGACTTGTCTTACTCCGTCAATGCCTTCTATATACTTAACAAGTTCCGTCTGCTTAGACGCATCATTAAGGTATACGGAATATGAGGCGGAGTTTGCAAGAGGATTGTCATCCTTAAAACCTTCAGCCAAATACTCATATTCGCCGAAGTATTCGGATTTGTAATTTTCCCATGCCTGTTCGGCCGAAGTATAGCTGATTCTGTCAACCTCGCTTTGAGTCTTAATCTGTTCCCCGATTTCTTTAACTCTGTCTTCCGATATTCCGTTGTCAAAGAAAACGGTAACGGCAACCTGACTCTCTGCCGATTTCATCATATACTGGAAATTGGCAAGTATTGAATAGAATATTCCGAATAAGAATATACATGCCGCAATAGTTGCGATGGATGCAATGGAGAAAAGCTTATTTCTACGAATATTCTTTAGTCCCTGCCCTATTAAATAAAAAAACGAACTAATCTTCATAGAAATAACCACCCTGTTCTATATCTTTTATTATTCTGCCCTTACTCATGGTCAGCGTTCTCTTCTTCATTTCCTGAACGATATCCAGGTTATGAGTAACAACAAGAACCGTTGTACCCTGCTTATTGGCATAATCCAAAAGTTTCATAATCTCGTCCGATGTAACCACATCCAGGTTTCCCGTAGGCTCATCACACAGAAGAATCTTCGGTCTGTTAACAAGAGCTCTGGCAATTGCAACTCTCTGCTGCTCACCGCCGGATAACTCCTTGGGATTGGATTTGTATTTATCCAAAAGACCTACCATGGAAAGCATCTTAAGAACATTTTTCTTAATGTCCTTTGACGGGGTTTCTATAACCTTCTGCGCAAAAGCTATGTTCTCATAGACCGATCTGTCGTCCAAAAGACGGAAGTCCTGAAATACCACTCCTATGTTTCTTCTGATAAACGGTAATGTTCTTCTTGTGGCATCATTAAGAAGCTTCTTATTGATGTATATTTTACCTCTGTCGGGGTCTAGCTCTTTAAGGAGCAGCTTCATAAGAGTAGACTTACCGGATCCGCTCTTACCGACCACGAATACAAATTCCCCCTCCTGAATGTGTAAGCTGATATTGCTTACACCCGTCACATCGCCGGGGTATTGCTTTGTAACATTTTCCATGATGATCATTACTCATCCCCCCAATGTCTTGCTTTCGCTCAGTCGCATATAAATCAGCTTAGCCAACTTAAATCCGACGGCGTCTTCAAATTTTTTTATATCAAGGCCTGTTATACCCGATATTTTATTTAATCTGTAAATAAGCGTATTTCTGTGAACAAACAACTGCTTAGCCGTTTCCGACGTATTGAGACTGTTTGCAAAAAAACAATCTATGGTCGTGTTGAGCTCATTGTCCAACAGTTTAAAAACTTTCGGATCTAAGGTCCTCTCAAGAAACAGCCTGCATATTCTCTCCGGCGTTTCACTTATGATAAGTTCCACGCCTGGTTCGTCATATGAAATATACTTTTTCTTTATTCCCAGAGATTTACAACATTTACCCACGGCCCGTGCCTCTTCATACGACAATATGAGTTCATCCGTACCGATACTGCATCTTCCGCTGACCGTTCTCTCGTATGAACAGGCATATTCGTCCTCCGTGGCATATAAAAAGAATTCAACGTCTCTGTAAAAGTCATTCTCTTCTTTTGTATCACCGATAATAACAAGCACGTCTTCCATGGCGCATATGTATCTGTCATCTGACGTACACCAGATTTTTTTAAAAATATGATACATACTTTCCAAATCGGAACCGTTCATGTAGATTAAGGCGATGCCCCTTTTAGATAAAGGGGCAAATCCGTA
>NZ_BAAHYP010000006.1:0-115533 GCF_054657495.1 Howardella ureilytica
TGTAAGCATTAAAGACGAAGACGGCGACTCATTGAGTGAAGTACGGCATGTTCCTTTGGAATCAACACATTTGAAAAAAATAGTAGAAATAAACCAGTTGGTAAGAGATATAGGAAAATTAAAATATAATATAGATGAAGCCAGAAAAAAACTTGAAGAATGCGAGGCCGTTCCTGAAACTTCGTTACTTACCGGACTGTTATTCTGTGCAATAGGAATAGGGGCGTTTACTTATATATTCGGCGGAACCTTAACAGACGTATTGTTTGGATCCCTGATAGGAGTGGTAGAGCAGTTGTGTGTTGCCACACTTTCCCGTTTTAATGTTAATAAGTTTCTAACCGTAACATTCGGCAGCATGACTGTGGCGCTTTTATCGACTCTTTTGGTTCAGATCGGAGTACTTACGGGAAGCAACATGGTGGTAATAGGCGGAATAATGCCGCTGCTTCCCGGAGTTGCCTTTACGACATCAATAAGAGAGTTGTATAACAAAAATTATATGTCAGGAATAATAAAACTTGCGGATACGCTTATTACAACCATGTGTATCGCGCTCGGAATCTATATTCCGATTGTTATGACGCACTACTTGGGAGGAATACTTTAATGGATATCATCATACATTTTACGGTATCCGCCGTTGCAACATTTGCATTCGCTAAATTGTTTAATGCTCCGGTAAAGGAATTGTTATATTGCGGAATTACCGGCGGAATTGCATGGATAATATTTTTTATACTCTCAAACAATAATTTAGGTGTGGTTTTGCCGATGCTTATTTCATCCTTCGGACTGACAATATTTGCAAGAATTATTGCCGCAATCAGAAGGGTTCCGGTAACGGTCTATCTCGTATGCGGCATATTTCCGCTTGTTCCCGGTAGGGGAGTATATTATACAATATATTATCTTATTACGAGAGAGAGCGGACTTGCCGGAGAATACGGTCTAAGGACGCTTGAAGTTGCAATAGCCATCACATTCGGGATAATATTCGGTTCGTCAATACCTCAAAAATTCTTTAACAGATTTAACAAAGAATACCGTAATAAAAAAGAACTTACAAAATAAAACTTAAAGAATAGAAACCCCGTTTTTTCGAAGCACGTACTTAATAATTTAGGTCGGTTCGAAAAGGACGGGGTTTTATATTAAATATTAAAACAAAGAGTGTATAACTCATTATGAGTCATACACTCTTTTAATTTATACTTAATTATCCTTAAAATACGGTCTTACATTTTTAATAGCGTTAATGCCGTAAACAATTTATTTATTATATGCCGGGCTATGCCTTGTAAATCATTTAAATATAAACTGTATTAACAGCATATAGCTTATTGTTCCTCCGGCAATTGATATAAGCATGTTTCTTTTCCACAAATGCAAAACGATTATTATTCCGATTGCAATGGCTTCCGGTATGCCGTGACTGCCCGACAAAACATTTGTATTTCTCAGAGCATATACAACAAGAAGACCGAATATGGAACCGGGAATTACTTTCCCGAGATACTGAATATATTTTGGGGTTGTCTTACCCGACGGAAATATTATAAACGGCAAAAACCTTGTTATAACAGTTCCTAGAACAACCATCCCTATTGTAATTATCTGTTGTTCAAGTGTCATGATTATCCTGTTTTTCCTTTATTATTTCATATGATTTATTTTCTTTTTTATTATTAATATCGTATTCATTGTCTGCACAATATTTCTTTCTTAAAAATGTCAAAAGAATGACTATGGCAGCCATGGAAGGAATTATAAATTTATCGGGTCCCAGCAATATAAGAAAGATAACAGACGCCGCAAGTCCTATAATAGCATTGATATGTTTTTTCTCACTTAACCACTGTTCAAGGAAAATGACAACAAACATTGCCGTCATTACAAAATCTATTCCCTCCAGATTAAACGTTATAAAAGAACCGAGTATTCCTCCGAGTGTGGAACCGACTATCCAATATATCTGATTAAGGAGGTTTACAAAGAACATAAACCAGCCTCTGTCAACATGATGCGGAATATCTGCAGTATAATTAATGGAAAAACTCTCATCACACATACCGAATATTAAATATCCCTTTTTCCATCCTGTGCCTCTGTATTTATCGAGCATGGATAATCCGTAAAATATATGTCTTGCATTAATTATCAGAGAAGTAGTAAACGCCTGTAAGGGATTAAATGCCGTAAGAAGTAAATTGACGGTTACAAATTCCATGGAACCGGCATAAATAAAAGCACTCATAAACATGGGATAAAGAAATGAAAAACCCGATGCACTCATATATATGCCGTAAGATATTCCCAGAAATATAAAGCCTGCAAGAGTGGGTATGGTGTGAGGAAATGCCGCAGCAAGTGCCGTCTTAACCGTGTTTGACTTTCTATTCATAAAATTTCCTTCACATATCGATAAATTTATTTATAAACTTATAATTTGCAATGAAATGAATTCTAACATAATATTATTTAATAGTAAATTTAAAAGGAGATAAGGAAAATGGTGAAAATATACGGTGTGGACGGATGTCCTTTTTGCGAATATATTAAGCCTCAGGTAGAAGGCAGAGAAGATGAGTACAGATATATAAATGTCGGTGAAAACATAAGGTCTTTTAAGGAATTTATGGCATTAAGAGATAACCGTCCGGAATTTGACGATGATAAAGCAAGAGGGAAGGCGGGTGTGCCGGCATTTCTTCTTGAAGACGGAACAATTACATTTAATCCGTATGATGTAGGGCTTGAAAGACTCGGCGGAAGACCTTGATGATCCGGACCATAAATCGCTTTATGAAAATGATATGGAACAGATGACAGCGTATTCCGTATCAATATTAAAAATGAAATTTATAAAAAACTCATGAATATGGGAATATAAAAACAACCGCCTCGGAATAATCGATTGATATGTAACCGTAATCCCGGACACATATCAATACCCCGAAGCGGTTGTTTTTATGGTTCAGTATGTATTCGTAAATATTCAAATGAAAAATTACAACTGAAAACAGTGTGAAAATAAATTACTCGGAATATTTTAATATCTTTTTTAACAGCGGCGCAACAGGTATTGCGATGGCTGCCGCAACGGAAACCTGTATAATGTTTCCCGGTATTGATCCTATCGGAGCAACCCAGTTACCGTAAATAATTCCTTCTGCAAGATAATATCCGCCGACTTTTATTACAATGGCAATAATCACGGAGATGATTGAGTTTATCACGTAATTTTTTATAGGTTTTTTCTCGGCAAATAATCCTACGACCATTCCCATAAGACCTACAATGACAAATGTGAACGGCGACCATAAAACCCATCCGCTCGTAAGATCGAATAAAGCCATTCCGAAGGCTCCCGCGACAGCTCCGGCTTTCCAACCGAAGACTAAGGCGGCAATGAGCATCGGAAAATTTCCCAGATGAATAAGTCCTCCGCTTCCGACAAACGGCAATCTGATATTTATAAGCCATGTAGAAATATATGTAAGTGCAATAAATATTGCATAAACGGCGATTATTTTCGTTTTACTGTTTAATTTTTGGGCATTTGAACCTTGTTTCACTGTTATATTTCTCCTTTGCCGTAATTATCAATAGAAAAACAACAACCGCCAATATACTTTAATCTTCATATTGAACAGTCGTTGTGTATAATATTCTTATGATTTTATATACAATACTATAAAACAATGATAAATTAAAGTAAAACATATGTTTTACTTTAATTTATCATTTAGAAATACATAAGGAGTAAGTTATGTTTAATGAAGAAGAAGCATTTGTATCGCCTGATGCGGACGTGTTCGGAGACAGAGAACATAAACCGTTCAAGCTTCATTCCGATTTTGCTCCCACCGGCGATCAGCCACAGGCAATTGCAGAGCTGGTGGAAGGATTCAAAGAGGGAAACCAATTCGAAACGCTGTTAGGTGTTACCGGCTCCGGAAAAACATTTACAATGGCAAATGTTATAGAGAAGCTGGGAAAACCCACATTGGTAATAGCTCATAATAAGACTTTAGCGGCTCAGCTGTATGGGGAACTTAAACAGTTTTTTCCCGAGAATGCAGTTGAATATTTTGTATCATATTATGATTATTATCAGCCGGAAGCATATGTACCGTCTTCGGATACTTATATTGCAAAGGATTCTGCAATAAATGATGAAATAGATAAGTTAAGACATTCGGCGACAGCATCCCTTTCGGAACGAACCGATGTAATTATAGTAGCATCCGTTTCGTGCATTTACGGTCTCGGAGCGCCTATTGACTACAAAAACATGACTGTTTCACTCAGACCCGGCGATATAAGAGACAGAGATGATATAATCAGAAAACTTATAGATATCCAATATAACCGTAACGAACAGGATTTTCACCGCGGAACATTTCGTGTAAGAGGAGATGTCCTTGAAGTATTTCCCGCATCATCATCCGACGACGCCGTAAGAATAGAATTCTTCGGTGATGAAATAGACAGAATATCGGTTTTTGATTCTCTTACGGGAGAAGTTAAAGGTGTTCTGACTCATACGGTTATTTTCCCTAATTCTCATTTCGTTGTCGATAACAATAAACAGGAAAAAGCCATAGAGGCGATAAAGAAAGAATTAAAGGAAAGGGTGCAATATTTTAAATCCGAAGATAAGCTGCTTGAAGCCCAAAGAATAGAGGAGAGAACCAACTTCGACATAGAAATGCTTGAGGAAACGGGATTCTGTTCCGGCATAGAAAATTATTCAAGACATTTGGCGGGACGAACGGCAGGTGAAGCTCCGTATACTCTCATTGACTATTTCCCGAAAGATTTTCTTATAATTGTGGATGAATCACATATTACAATTCCTCAAATAGGCGGAATGTATGCGGGAGACCGTTCAAGAAAAAATACTCTCGTGGATTACGGATTCAGATTGCCGAGCGCTCTTGACAACAGACCTTTAAGTTTTGAGGAATTTGAAAGCAAAATTTCGCAAATGCTGTTTGTTTCCGCAACGCCTGCAAAGTATGAAAAAGAACATGAAATACTCAGAGCAGAGCAGGTTATCAGACCTACGGGTCTTCTCGATCCTAAGATAGACGTAAGACCTGTTAAAGGTCAGATTGACGATCTTATTTCAGAGATTAATAAAGAAGTCGCAAAGAAGGGCAAGATACTGATAACCACCTTAACAAAGAAAATGGCGGAAGATTTGACACTTTATCTGAAAGAAGTCGGTATAAGGGTTAATTATCTTCACGCCGACATAGATACTCTTGAAAGACAAAAAATAATAAGAGATATGAGACTTGACGCTTTTGATGTTCTTATAGGCATCAACCTGCTGAGAGAGGGACTTGATATTCCGGAAATAAGCCTTGTTGCCATAATCGACGCCGATAAGGAGGGCTTCCTTCGTACGGAAACATCACTTATTCAGACAATAGGCAGAGCCGCAAGAAATGCAGACGGACATGTTATCATGTATGCCGATAAAATAACGGATTCCATGCAAAAAGCCATTGACGAAACGGCCAGAAGAAGAAGTATTCAGGAAAAGTATAATAAAGAGCACGGAATTACTCCTAAAACAATTAAAAAAGCCGTAAGAGACCTTATAAGTATTACAAAAGCCGCCGATGCGGATACGCCTTCCAAAACAATAGAAAAAGATATTGAATCCATGAATATCGGAGAACTCAAAAAACTTAAGAGCAGCATTGAGAAAAACATGCATAAAGCCGCTGCCGAACTTAATTTTGAAGAAGCCGCAAGATTAAGAGACCGAATGATAGAAGTTAATAAATATATATATGAAAATAAGTAATATTTATAAAAATATTTACACGTCACGAAGAAAACTCCGAAAAATATTTAATATGATTATAATTTAAGTATTGTGCTTTTTATTGAATATAATTATAAATTATTACGGCTATTTTGTTATAAAATTAGGTTATGTATATAGTATACTGATTCTATTATTTATATTTGGAGGACTCTCATGGTTAAACATATTGTTATGTGGAAATTAAATGATGATATTCAGTCGATGGATAAAGAACACATACTTGATAATATGAAGACTCATTTGGAAGACCTTAGAAATGATGTTGAAGGATTGTTATCAATCAGTGTAAATATATATCCGCTGGACACTTCTACGGTTGATGTTATGTTAACTTCACTTCTTATAGATGAAGAAGCTCTTAAAAATTATGCAAATCATCCTAAGCATATCGAAGTTGCCGAAAAGTATGTAAAACCTTTCGTATGTTCAAGAAGCTGTATGGATTATACGGTATAACCGGTCAGTCCGTAACGGATTTACACAATAAAACTCCTGCCCGTTAAATTGAGTAATGCTCAATAAACGACAGGAGTTTTATTAAAATATCTTATATGAATTGATTATATTCTTGATACATTTGTTTTTTTTGCGGCATCGGCAACGGCTTTTGATACGGCTTTACCGACTCTTTCGTCAAAAGCTTTCGGTATAATATAATCCGGACTTAATTCATCCTCCGAAACAAGGTCGGCTATTGCTTTGGCAGCCGCCATTTTCATCTCTTCATTTATCTCACTTGCGCGAACATCAAAAGCGCCCCTGAATATTCCCGGAAACGCAAGTACATTGTTTATCTGATTAGGATAATCGCTTCTTCCCGTAGCGATTACCTTAGCGCCGCCTTTCCTTGCCTCATCCGGCATAATCTCCGGAACGGGATTGGCGCATGCAAATATTACGGCGTCTTTATTCATTGTTTTTACCATATCCGCGGTAAGAAGTCCGGGAGCGGATATTCCTATGAAGACATCGGCTTCTTTTATAACATCCGACAGACTTCCCGATTCATTGTTCGGATTAGTTATTTTTGCCATTTCTTTTTTTACGGGATTAAGATTGTCGCGTCCGGCTGCTATGGCACCGTGTCTGTCCGTCATAATTATATTTTTATATCCCGCCGAAAGGAGTAACTTTACTATTGCTATACCGGCGGCTCCGGAACCCGAAGTAACTATTTTTACACTTTTATCTTTTCCCACAACTTTTAAGGCATTTGTTAAACCTGCCAATGTAATAATGGCCGTGCCGTGCTGATCGTCATGAAAAACGGGAATATCACATCTTTCTTTTAATTTTTTTTCTATTTCAAAACAACGGGGAGCAGATATGTCTTCAAGGTTAATTCCGCCGAATGAACCTGATATATTTACAACCGTTTCCACAAATTCATCAACATCCTTTGTCTTTATACATATAGGAAATGCATCCACTCCTCCGAATTCCTTAAAAAGTACACACTTGCCTTCCATTACGGGCATTCCCGCCTCAGGACCTATATCACCGAGACCCAGAACGGCACTTCCGTCCGTAATTACGGCGCAAAGATTCCCTCTTCTTGTAAGATTGTATGATTCATTAACATCATCTTTTATCGCAAGGCACGGAGCGGCAACGCCCGGGGTATATGCAAGGGCAAGATCTGTATCATTTTTAACCTCAACTCTTGAATTTATTTCTATTTTTCCCTGTTTTTCTCTATGTAATCGTAATGCTTCCTTAGCGTAATCCATAATAATCCTCCAAATAAAATAACTGTTCATAATCTTATTACATACAACCGTATAATTCAAATATTTAAAAAGGAGATATCATGCAGTTTTCAGTTGAACAATTAAAGGCAATTCACCATATGAAAGGACCGGCTCTTGTACTTGCGGGACCGGGCAGCGGAAAAACCGCTGTATTGACCGAAAGAACCGTTAATCTGATAAATCAAGGAGCAGACCCTAATGGGATTTTTGTATTGACATTTACGAAAAATTCCGCATATGAAATGGAAAAAAGGTTTATTGATAAATACGATGCATGCGGAGACGTATTCCGTATTCCGTCGTTTTCCACAATTCATGCTTTGGCATGTAAAATAATAGGTAATTCCGAAGAGAAATACGAAATTATTAATGGAACAGAACAGGCGCAGCTGCTTAATTATGTTTCAAATGAGGCGGCAAAGAGAGAACTCGTCACCGTTACGGGCGATAAATTCAACAAAATGATTTTGAATGAAATATCAAATTATAACAATTCTTTTAATGATATGTTGTTCAATGTTAATAATTGCAAAAAAATACAGGATAATACATTCATAAAAGATATTTTCAATGCAGAATTAAATAAAAAAATACTTTCGGACTATAAACCTATAATATTGAATTCATCTCAATTTGTATTTATATATAGCATGTATGATCGAATATTAAAGCAGCGAAAACTTATTACATATGATGATATGATAAAAAATGCGATTAATACATTGTCAGTCGATGATAAAGTATTAAAAAAGTTCAGAGATACGACTCGTTACATACTGGTTGACGAATTTCAGGATACGGATTTAAGCCAGCTTTATATGATTATGCTGCTTTTGGGAGATGAAAAGAATTTATTTGCCGTAGGCGATGAAGATCAGAGTATTTATTCATTCAGAGGCGCTAATCCGGATATTATGCTTATGTTTAAAGATATTTTCCCTGATTCATGTAAATATTATCTCAAAAATAATTACAGATGTGCCAAGAAGATAGTTCAATTATCATCCACCCTCATAAAAAACAATATTAAAAGATTTAATAAGGAGACGATTGCGGTTCGAAAACACAACGGTAATTTCAAAATAATTAAGGCGGAAGACGAAAACAGCGAAGCGGTGCATGTACTTAATTTTATAAAAAACATTATCGATGAGGAGAAAAGCACCGATAAATCCGTATGCGTGCTTGCAAGGACCAATCAGGGTTTAAAGAGAATATCCAACCTGCTTATGGCAGAAAATATTGATTTTTATTTAAAAGACAAAATAGACAATATTTTTGAAAAAGATGTTTTTAAACTTTTGATTATTTTTTTAAAGGGGGCAGCCGATATGTACGATACTGATTCATTTTATATAATATTGTATATCGTAAATATCGGAATAAAGTCCGCATCGGTAAACGGAAATTCGGATGTATATTCCAACATGATAAAATATGCCGCAGGTGACGATTTTCTGATTGACAAAATAAATAAATTAAGAGAACAAATGGAATTTACGGCAACCTTACCGCCTGCGGCGGCAATTATTTTTTTGGAAAATCAATTTAATATCAGTGGTTTTTTAAGCAAAAGAGATGAATATAAAAATGTGAAACCGGAAATAATAAAAGAAAATATTTTATTCTTATGCAGGTTGTCATCCGGTTTTTCAACCGTCAAAGATCTTCTGAAATACGTATCCGGATATAATGAACGTATAAAAGCATCCTATGAGAAATCGTCAAAACCCGAAAACAGCCGTGTGAGAATAACCGTATCCACAATACATTCTTCAAAAGGCCTGGAATATGACTCTGTTTGGATAATGGGAGCAAATGAGGGAAGCATTCCTTCAAGAAAAGCATTGACGCCCGGCGCAACGGAAGAGGAGCGGAGACTGTTCTATGTAGCAATGACACGAGCCGAAAATAATCTTTATATAAGTTTTCATAACAGAGAACGCGGTAAAATCTCTAAACCGTCACGCTTTTTAAAAGACATCAATATTTAAACGCGATTTATACATTTATAAAATTATTCATAAATTATTAATATTCATATATAAAATCAACTTGAAACATTGTTAAATAAAGATTATTATATAGACGATATTATATTATTAATCAATAGTGTGTTCAGATTATAAATCCATAAGTCAGACTTTTTAAGCGGAATCTTATAATCTCTGCTGATTGAACATTACGGAGGCTATGTATGGATCGTATAGATAAGAAACTTGTTACACTTTTGCAGGACAATGCTCGACTACCCCTAAAGAACCTGGCGGAAAAAGTTTTTCTGTCATCACCGGCGGTATCGGCAAGAATCGAAAGGCTTGAAGAAGAGGGTATCATTCTCAAGTATGAAGCAAAAGTTGATTATAAAAAATTAGGATACAACATAACGGCATTTATTAATGTGGAAGTTGCTCCCGTAAGAAAGCAGGATTTCTACGAATTTATTAATAAATGTCCGTCAGTTATTGAATGTAACTGCGTAACAGGTGTGTATTCCATGCTTCTGAAGGTAGTGTTTAAGAGTACTGAGGATCTCGATATATTTATCGGACAGCTCCAGCAATTCGGCAGAACGTCCACACAGATTGTATTTTCCACTCTGGTGGAACCTCGCGGAATTGATGTCAACAGTAACGACACAGTTAATCAATGTACTAAAAAAGAAGAATAATCAAGACCGTATATAGTCCGGTGACCGCATTAAATATTGACAAATATATGTTTATTTAGTTAAACTATTGCCAATATATGTCGTTCGCCGGACTTATATTTTTAATAAATGAGCGAAATTTTAACAGGAGGTAATTGGTATGTTTGATCATAAGCAGTATAGCAGAGGCTATTTTATGCCACCGGTCGAATGCATTGACTGGGTAAAAAAAGAGTATATAGAAAAGGCTCCGATATGGTGTTCTGTTGACCTAAGAGACGGTAATCAGGCTCTTATCGAACCTATGAGTTTGGAAGAAAAGTTGGAGTACTTCAATATGCTTCTCAAAATCGGTTTCAAACATATTGAAGTAGGATTTCCGGCTGCCTCCGAGACAGAATATGAATTCTTACGCACATTAATAGAAAAGAACATGATTCCCGACGATGTAACCGTACAGGTTCTTACACAGGCAAGGGAACATATTATCAAAAAGACATTCGAGGCAATTTCAGGTGCCAAGAACGCCGTTGTTCATGTTTATAATTCGGTATCAAAAAACCAAAGAGAACAAGTATTTAAGAAATCTAAGGAAGATATTAAAAAGATTGCCATGGAAGGCGCTCATATGCTCAAGGAACTTGCAGCCAACGAAAAAGGCAATATTGTGTTTGAATACAGTCCAGAAAGTTTTACGGGTACCGAGCCTGAATACGCTCTTGAAGTAAGTAATGCCGTAATCGACATATGGCAGCCTACGCCTGATAAGAAATGTATTCTTAACTTACCTGCAACGGTTGAAGAGTCTCTTCCTCATGTATACGCACAGCAGGTAGAATATATGCATAAATATATTCATAACAGAGACGGAGTACTTATTTCATTACATCCTCATAACGACAGAGGAACAGGCGTTGCATGCGCAGAACTCGGATTACTTGCCGGAGCCGACAGAATAGAGGGAACTTTATTCGGTAACGGCGAAAGAACCGGTAATACGGATATTATTACGGTTGCAATGAATATGTATTCCCACGGCGTTAATCCTGAACTTGATTTCTCAGATATTACATCCATTGCAGAGAAATACGAGAGACTTACAAGAATGACCGTAAGTCCGAGACAGCCATATTGCGGTCAGCTTGTTTTTGCAGCATTCTCAGGTTCGCATCAGGATGCCATTTCAAAGGGATTACACTACAGAGCTGAAAAAGAACCTGAAAAATGGTCTGTTCCTTATTTACCTATCAACCCGGAAGATGTGGGAAGAACATACGATTCAGATGTAATCAGAATAAACAGCCAGTCCGGAAAGGGCGGCGTTGCATATATTCTTGAACAGAATTACGGACTTGACATTCCTAAGACAATGCGTGAAGACTTGGGATATGCCGTTAAAAATGTATCTGATATCGAACATAAGGAACTTTCTCATCAGGAAGTTAAGGATATATTTGATAAAAGATATATTAAATATAATGATGCATTTGCAATTAACGGAGTACATTTTATTCAGGAAGACGATAAGACGATTACCGCAAGCGTTACATTTGTTGAGAACGGAAATAAAACAATAGAATCCCAAAGAGGAAACGGACGACTCAATGCCGTATGCAACGTTATTAAAGCTCACTTTGGATTAGATTATGATGTAACAACATATGAGGAACATGCCATGACAGTGGGATCCGATTCCACAGCCATAGCATATGTAGGTATTACGGATAATAACGGTAAGTCATATTTCGGAGCCGGCGTGGATCCCGATATTATGAGAGCTTCCATCGATGCATTAGAGTCTGCATTTAACAGAGCAATAACAGACGGCAAAAATTGAAACGTCTGATTGCCAGTGATATTGACGGCACACTGCTAAAAGACGGAAAACAGACATTAGATAACGACTTTTTTGATTTAATAAACACCCTGTACGCTCAGGGTGTCTTATTTGTTGCAGCAAGCGGCAGACAGCTTGCAAGTTTGAAAATGCTGTTTGAACCGGTAGCCGACAATATTGTATTTATTGCCGAAAACGGTGCATATGTTTCCTACAAAAATGAGATAATACATGAAAGCTGCATGAACAAATCATTGGTTCACGGCATTGTCAAATACATTTTATCAAATAAAAAGTATGAACCTATTATCTCTACAAAGGATACCGTGTATTTATCAAAGAACTTTTATGATCATTTCAGAAAAGGTAATGAAAAAATACTGTATACGTCCACAATTACGGATGATTTCTTTGGGATTACGGAAGACGTCCTTAAGATTACGGCATGTTCCTTTGACGGATTTACAAAAGAAGATAAAATGAATATTGATGAGACATGGAGAAAATATGTTAATACAACCATGTCGAGCAGTATTTTTTTTGATTTTATGAATCCGGGAGTCAGTAAGGGCGTTGCATTAAAATCTGTTTTAAAACTTTTCGGACTCAGTTCTTATGATGCGATTGCATTCGGCGATAATTTTAATGACATTTCAATGTTTGAGAGTGTTGATAATTCATTTGTCATGGAAAGTGCAGATGATTTAGTTAAGCAGCACGCTAAGTTTGTTGTTTCTGATGTTCCTGAAACAATCAGAAAGATATACAATCTGTAATAATATGAAAAAAAGAATTATAAAAAGCAAAAAAAACAAATCATTTATTATATTGGGTATAGTTGCTGCCGCAATTACCGTATACGGAATATTTTTTAACGGTCACTTCGTATATTTTACATTCGGAGTTCCGAGCGGAAATGTTATGCGTGCCGATAATGAGAATATTTCTGAAATGGCCGCCAATATATTTCTGTCAGACGAAAAATCGTTATATGAACAGGTAGCCAATGACGATCTTTTTACAAAGAATATCGGTAATACAAGTATTGACGATTATTTAAAATCAAATGTTGAAAGCAGACTCTCCAGAATTGCAACTCTTAATGTCTATGCCGAAAAAGAGGGTATAAGCCTTTCACATTTAAAAAATAACGATATTGCCATAGCCGCCAATGCATATTATCAGGCTCTTACTCCTGAACAGCGTACGGCCATAGGAGCCGATGTCACGAAACTTGAAGAACTGTTCAGACAATATGCAATTGCCGACGAAACCGCGGATATATTATATTCAAAAAGCGATTATGAAGTAAGCGCCGATGAAGCAAGAGTTATTTCCGTTCAATACATCACAGCGGATTCAAAAGAGAAAATTGAAGAAGCAAGCAATAAGCTGTCATCCGGTAAAAATTTCTCCGACGTTGCCTTAGAGTATAACGGTAATTCCGATTATACAGTCGAGATGAAAAGAGGTCAGTTTGATAAAGCTTTTGAAGATGCCGCATACGCCTTATCTTCAGGTCAGACAAGCGGAATTGTTGAATCTAAAGGAAGATATTATATCATTAAATGTTCATCCGATAATGAACAGGCTAAAACCGACGCCAATTTAGTTTTACTCAGAGAACAGCGTAAAAATGAATTCTTTGAAAATCAGTTTTTAAAGTTTGAAAATAATATTTATGTCGAAGTAAATAACGGTATTTGGAATAAAAAATCAGTAAACGGAGCAACTTCGCTTCCGGTAAGATTTGAAAGCTTTTATGAACAGTATTTGAAATAAATTTATTTTAAAAGCGAAATAGCAAATAGACATTTGTTATTTTGCTTTTTTATTGTAAATAAAATATAAAACACGGTTTTAACATCATTTCCGTAAAAAGATTATTTTATAAAGATTTAAAAGTTTAATTAATACAAACAGGGATCAGAGGAGAGTATATGTCAGATAATAATTACAGCGCCGAACAAATTTCCATATTGGAAGGCCTTGAAGCTGTCCGAAAAAGACCCGGAATGTATATAGGAAGTACAGGGATAAGGGGGCTTAATCATTTAATATATGAAATAGTGGATAATGCAGTTGACGAGCATTTAGAAGGTTTTTGTTCAGAAATAACAGTTACTCTTGAATCTGACGGTTCGGTAACCGTTGAGGATAACGGTAGGGGAGTGCCCGTCGAAATGCATCCAACCGCCGGGATACCGGCAGTTGAAGTTGTATTTACCATGCTGCATGCCGGAGGTAAGTTTGAAAATTCCGGTTATAAAATATCGGGAGGTCTGCACGGAGTAGGCGCCGCCGTTGTAAATGCCCTCTCAAAACGACTTGTTGTTACAGTAAAAAGAGACGGCATAATCTACCGACAGATATTTGAAAGGGGTATAACCAAGTCCCCCCTTGAACAAGTAGGTAAATGCTTAAAAAAAGATACCGGTACAAAGGTTTCTTTTTTACCGGATGATGAAATATTTGAAAAAACAGTTTTTAAGGAAGATGCCGTTAAGTCAAGACTGCATGAAACCGCATACCTAAACCCCGATTTAACCATAATTTTTGAAGATAAAAGATTCGGAAGAGATGAGAGAATCATATTTCATGAGCCTAAGGGCATAGAAAGTTATGTCGCTGACATCAATAAGAATAAAGAAGCAGTTTCATCAATAATCCACTTTAAAGACGTTTATGAAGGAATTGAAGTTGAAGTAGCATTTCAATATGTAAATGTTTTCGAGGAGAACATTTTCGGATTTTGCAACAATATTTATACACAAGAGGGCGGAACGCATATTACGGGTTTTAAACAGAAATTTACAACCATTATAAATCAATATGCACGGGAACTCGGAATATTAAAGGATAAGGACGCAAACTTTACCGGTCTTGATGTACGAAACGGAATGACCGCAGTTGTTGCCGTTAAGCATCCTGCTCCCAGGTTTGAAGGTCAGACAAAAACGAAGCTGGACAACCCGGATGCGGGAGTTGCCGTATCAAATATTACGGGAGATGAAATAACCCTCTATTTTGACAAGCATCAGGAAGAACTGAAAGCTGTCATAGAATGTGCCGTTGCATCGGCTAAAATCAGAAAGGCTGAAGAAAAGGCAAAAAATAATGTCTTAAAGAAAACAAAGTATTCATTTGACAGCAACGGTAAACTTGCCAATTGCGAAAGTAAAAATCCGGAAGAATGTGAAGTATTTATAGTAGAGGGAGATTCTGCCGGAGGTTCTGCCAAAACCGCCCGTAACAGAGCTACTCAGGCAATTCTGCCGATTCGCGGCAAAATCCTTAATGTTGAAAAGGCATCCATGGATAAGGTACTGGCCAATACGGAGATTCAATCCATGATTTTAACCTTCGGATGCGGTTTCTCCGAAGGTTACGGAAATGACTTTGACATAACCAAACTAAGATATAATAAAATCATTCTCATGACTGATGCAGACGTTGACGGAGCTCATATAGATACTTTACTTTTAACATTCTTCTACAGATTCATGCCTGAACTGATTACAAACGGTCATATTTATATCGCAACTCCTCCGCTGTACAAGGTTATTCAAAAGAACGGAAAGGGTGAATATCTGTATGATGATAAGGCGCTTGAAGATTACAGAAAAAAACACAGAGGAAAATCATTTACTTTACAAAGATACAAGGGACTCGGAGAAATGGATCCTGAACAATTGTGGGAAACAACCCTTAATCCGGAAACAAGAATATTGAAACAGGTGGAAATAGAGGATATTCGCCTTGCAAATGAAGTTACCGAAATGCTTATGGGCAGCGATGTTCCTCCGAGAAGAAACTTTATCAGAGAACATGCCTCAGAAGCGGAAATCGATGCATAAACACACAATAGGAGAGAACTATGTCTGAAAAAATTATTAAAACCGAATATTCTGATGTTATGCAAAAATCATATATAGATTATTCCATGAGTGTTATTACTGCCAGAGCATTGCCTGATATAAGAGACGGGCTCAAACCTGTTCAAAGAAGAGTTCTTTATGCCATGGATCAGCTGGGTTTAAACTTTGATAAACCTCACAGAAAATCCGCACGTATAGTAGGCGATGCCATGGGTAAGTATCATCCTCACGGCGACAGTTCGATTTATGAAACCCTTGTTGTTCTCAGTCAGGATTTTAAAAAGGGAATGGCGCTGGTTGACGGTCACGGTAATTTCGGATCCATTGAGGGAGACGGAGCTGCCGCAATGAGATATACGGAAGCTAAGCTTAAAAAATTTACAAAGGATGTTTTTTTAACGGATCTCGATAAAAACGTAATTGATTTTATCCCTAATTTTGACGGTACCGAAAGCGAACCGGAAGTTCTACCCGTAAGAGTACCTAATATACTTGTAAACGGTGCCGACGGAATAGCAGTAGGTATGGCTACCAACATTCCGACTCATAATCTTAATGAAGTAATTGATGCGATTATTTATTATTTTGACAATACAATCATTAAAAACGGCACCGTATCTCTCTCGGACATATTAAATATCCTGCAAGGTCCTGATTTTCCCACAGGAGGCATAGTAATTAACAAATCGGATTTATATGATATTTATAATTCCGGAACCGGCAAAATACGACTGCGCGGTAAAATACAATTTGAAAAGGGAAAGGGAAGAGAAAAAGACAGGCTTGTCATTACCGAGATTCCATATACCATGATCGGTAATAATATTACCAAGTTCATGTCCGATGTGGCACTTCTTATTGACAGTAAGCAGGCAAATGAGATTACGGATATTTCAAACGAATCTTCAAAAGACGGTATAAGAATAGTTTTGGAACTTAAAAAAAATGCTGATACAGACTATCTTACAAACCTCCTTTACAAAAAGACAAAGCTTGAAGATACATTCGGCGTAAATATGCTCGCTACTGTAAACGGAAGACCGGAAACCCTTTCATTGATCGATATTTTTAAACATTTTACTGATTTTCAGATTGATATTAATAAAAGAAAATATTCAACTCTTCTCGAGAAAGAACTCATCAATAAAGAAATAAAAGAAGGATTGATTAAAGCAGTAGACTGTATAGATTTAATTATTGAAATTCTGCGAGGTTCAAAAAAACTTGATGATGCCAAACAATGCTTAATATACGGAAAAGTCGATAACATTAATTTTAAATCCGAAGAGTCAAAGGAAAATGCCAAGACGCTTTTATTTACCGAGAAACAGGCGGATGCGATCCTCTCAATGAGATTGTACAGACTTATAGGATTGGAACTTGAGCAGCTGCATAAAGAATATAATAAATGTCTTAAGGATATAGCATCATATGAGAAAATTCTTTCAAGTACAAAGGAAATAATAAAAGTTATAAAAAAAGATCTGGAGCACATAAAGAAAGATTACGGATATGAAAGAAAAACCGTAATAACGGATGCAAAAGAAGCGATAGTGCCTGAAAGAGAAATTCCTACGGTCCGCATGAACTTTTTAATGGACAGACTGGGATATGTAAGAATGATAGACGGAACTGTATATGATAAAAATGCCGATACGGTAATTTCGGAAAATAAATTCGTATACAGCTGTCTTAATACGGATACATTATTGATATTTACGGATAAAGGTAATTTACACAAAGTATCGGTAAGTGATATTCCTTTTACAAAGCTTAAGGAAAAAGGCGTTCCGATTGACAATATATCCAAACTTGTCACTGCAGAAGAAAATGTGGTTTATATAACAACAGACAGAGAACTTGAAAACGACGGCAACGGTCTTTTATTGTTTATTACATCAAACGGCTTAGGAAAAAAAGTTGAAAAATCCGAATTCTCGGTTACAAAAAAATTGACGGCATCCACAAAACTTAATCCGGGTGATCGTATTATAAGTATTATTGATATCGGAAAAAACAATATGTCGGATACGGATACAAGAACGGTAACCCTTAAGGGAAGCAACAAAAAGAGGATTAATTTTTATTTATCTGACATTCCGGTAAATAAAAAGGGTGCGGCAGGCGTAATATGCGTAAAATTAAATGACAGCAGTTCAGTAACCGAAGCTGAAGTAAAAGAGCCTGATGCCAGATTAAAAATCATAAAAAGAGGCGGATATATGTCATAATAAACATTTAAGAACATATATTTTTGACTTTATAATTTCAAATGTCACTTAAATCCCGAATATTATTTAACAGGCGAACAGCCTGATGTAATATGTAATATATAGATATACAAAAAGGAAGTGCGATATGCCGAATTATTAAGTAATTAAACCTGCTTATAACGGCGATTCCGTACTTCCTTTTTTGTTTTTTATATTTATAATTTTAATATTATTCCGTATTTAAATTATTCGGATAAATACTTTTCGTATTCATTGATGGCTTCACGCATTCTTTCCGGTCCCGGAGCACCCTTTGTAAGCCTTGCGTCGACGCATGTCTCAAGGCTTATTGCGTCATAAATATCCCCGTCAAATATCTCGGAAAACTCTTTAAATTCATCAAGAGTAAGATCCGAAAGAGATATGTTACGATCAAGGCAATACAAAACCATCTCACCGATAACTCGATGAGCATCTCTGAACGGCATGCCGTGTTTTACAAGATAATCCGCTGCATCCGTGGCATTTGTAAATCCTTTCATGGCACTGTCCTTCATTCTGTTTTCATTAAATTTCATGGTTACTATCATTCCCGTAAATAAAATGATGGAATTATTAACGGTATCAATAGCATCAAAGGATAATTCTTTATCTTCCTGCATATCTTTATTGTATGCAAGAGGCAGTCCCTTCATAACGGTCAGCAGGGAAACCAAAGCTCCGTATACTCTGCCTGTCTTTCCGCGAACAAGTTCCGCAATATCGGGATTCTTCTTCTGAGGCATAATGGAGCTTCCCGTAGAATATGCGTCATCAATTTCCGTAAAACCGTATTCGTTTGAATTCCAAATACATATTTCTTCGGACAATCTGCTTAAGTGCATCATTATAATCGAAAGATCCGATAAGTATTCAATCAGATAATCTCTGTCGGATACCGAATCCAAGCTGTTTCTTGTAGGGGCCGTAAAGCCTAAAAGTTTAGCTGTCTGATCTCTGTCAAGAGGATATGTTGTTCCGGCAAGAGCGCCTGCGCCGAGAGGACAATAGTTCATTCTCTTATAATTGTCTTCAAGCCTGCCTCTGTCTCTTACAAACATTTCAAAATATGCTCCCAGGTGATGTGCAAGCGTTATCGGCTGAGCTTTCTGCAAATGTGTAAATCCGGGCATAAAAGTATTGATATTTTCCTTCATTACTTTTAAAAGTGCTTCCAAAAACTCTTTAAGCAAAAGATTGGTATGTTCTATCATTGAGCGAATATATAATCTCATATCAAGAGCAACCTGATCGTTTCTGGAGCGACCCGTATGGAGTTTTTTCCCGACATCGCCGATTCTTGTAATGAGATTAGCTTCCACAAATGTATGTATATCTTCATACTCATTGTCTATAACCAGATTTCCGTCTTCAATATCTCTTAAAATATTCTTAAGTTCGGAAACAATAAGCTCGGATTCCTCTTTCGGAATAATATTGCAATCACCAAGCATGGCAGCATGAGCAATACTTCCCTCTATATCCTGTTTATAAAGTCTTTTATCAAAACCGATAGAAGCATTAAAGTCATTTACAAGTTTATCTGTTTCTTTTGTAAATCGTCCACCCCAGAGTTTCATATATGTCCTCCAAATTTTAAATATACTGTTCGTACAAATAACAAAGCCATAAGAATAAAATCTTATCTTATGGCTTTATAATATAATCATCTTATAATAACATATCAAAACGATATATTCACTTTTTATTTTTATATTTAATAATCATTATAGCTGCGAGCAATGATACACATGATAACGAAACAGTTAAACCAAGATATAAACCTTTCGGCTTATATTCCATAAATATATGATGTTTTCCGTCCGATATATCCGCGCCTGTTAATGAACCCATTACCTCATAAGTGTCGGTTTTTACTCCGTCCACATAAAGCGTCCAGCCCGGATCATAAGGAAATGTAAATAAAACGCTTCCTCCGGAAGAATCAATGTCGCCTTCAATTGATGTATCGGTATATCGCGAAAGTGTAACGGAGTTGTTGTTCAGTTTTTTTATTCCGTCTGAGAGATTGTTTTCATCCATTACATATATTTCGGCATTCATTTCTTTTTCAGAGTCAATATCTATGGATTCTCCTTTTTTAAGATATCCGATATCAACGATGTGATTATGCTTATTTAAATCAGAAAATGTTTTTGAATATACATCACTTTCCTTTGTAATAGTAATATCTTCCGGTGCATTTCCTGATAATTCCATATAATAGTGTCCGGATCGTTCTGCGGTAACGGTTTTTAATCTTTCATAATCTATTGTATCTGTTTTTGTAAATAAATCCCCGATACCGGTCATCTTTTTAAAAATGTCATTTTGATATAATAATGCACCTGAGATTGTTGTTCTTGACACAAAACTCTCTTTTGCAAGGGCAGCAGGAATTGAGTAACCTATAGGTAAGACACTGTTTAACTTATATATTGTATAATTTTCATTCTCTTCATATTTACTCATGAACGGATCGCTGTAATCTGAATATCTGCTTGAAACATATTGAACCCCGAAAAAGGCATATGCAAATAACGTGGCTCCCAGTCCGTTATATGAATTAACGGACGATTTCATTCCCATATTTTTATATAAAAGCGAAAGGCCCTTTGGAGATGAAGAAGAAAATATACTCATTGAGTGGTAGGAATACCAGTTTCCGTCATTGTTGGTTCTCGGCTCCTGTTGTTCAAGCCTGAAAAATTCATTATTATTGTCGGTAGAAATGCGTGAAACAGTTTCAGCCATTTTTTCGTCGTTTTTTATATATCCGCCGTATGATAGCGTCGGAAGTCCGGTAATTCCCATATTTAAAGCACATTCCGTTACCATTGTCCCGGAAATTACAAATGTAAACCATGCCTTCATTGACAATCTTCGTTTTCTTTTAACTCCCAAAGAAGATTTATCGGATTCTTGGGACAGAATATATTTATCCCAGAGCAATAAGCAATAGTATATCCATATTAATATAATTGTACCTATTATGCTCCATCTGCCGTATATATAGTTATTATCGTCAACAAGAGTTGTATCTCCGGCATACATAAAGTACACATATGCAAGAAATGCGTTGGATATCGAAGCGCTTATTATAATATGTGTAATACTTATTCCTCTTCTGTGTTTTATTGTCATATACATTACAGTCAGCATAAAGAATATATACATAAATGACTGTCTTGCCGGAAGAGAGTTCGGAAAATGCATACCATGCCATATATAATCCGGAATATTAGTCATGAAGCTAAACAGAAATACGGCAAGTAAAGCTCCGTATACAATTCTGGTTTTTAACTTTATTTCTTTATTCATGGCAAACAACGGTATCAAAACAAATACAAATGCTCCGCAATATATATTCGGATAATGCTTTGTCCACATATATGTATCGAGATTTGATATATGTCTTGAAAACATAAGGCCGAAATCAAAATAAAATCTTAATGTATTAGGAAAATCACTGTCAGACGAAGCCGATAACTTAAAAGCATAATATTCCGGTATTAGCAATATGCATGCAATTCCCACGGCAATCATTCCGTAAATAATAAATTTTGCCGTTCTTGATAAATAAAACTTTAATTTATTCTCCTTTGGATCTGCCAATATGAGCAATACAATAAAATATATAACCAGTGTGACGATAAGTATTATGGCAATATAGTAATTAAATAATACACTTAACGATAAAGTGATACAGAACATAAAAGGCTTATTCTTATTTACCAGCCTTTCCAATCCGAGAATTACAAGGGGCGCAACGGCAATACAGTCAAGCCACATAACATTCCATTTATATGCCGCCATGTAACCGGACAGAGCATAAAACACGGCCAAAAAAGCAGTAAATGAACTTTTCGTATTAAAATGTTTTGACAAATATACTGTCATTGTAAGTGATGCCATTGAACACTTCGCAACAATAATCCAATCCAAAACAACCGGTATCATATTATGCGGAAACAATGCAACAATCCAGTTGACGGGACTTGATAAATAATAGGCGTATTCCGCCAAAAAATTGCTTCCCAGACCGTTGTTCCACGTATAAAATATACTTCCGCCGTTTCTTATTTTGTACCATAGTTCCGAATAAAACGGAGTATATTGATGATACATGTCGGACGGCATATATAATCTGTTTCCGAAAGGCGCAACGCCTCTGATAATAAATAAGACCACAAATATAAGAATTGGAATGAGGACTGCCAATATATATCTGATATTACCGGTCAATATAAATTCATTTGTATCTTTTATAAATATGTTCCGAAAAAAAAGCCTGAATTTACTTTTTTTCTTTATGTATGTATTTGTATTATTCATAATCATCTCCATATATACTGTATCGGTTAAGTGTAGCATATTATAACCAACTCATAAAACTAAATAAAATTAAACCAAAAGGTGTTTGTATTTGATTACGATAAAATATTATATAATCCCATATATTTTTAATATAAAGCAGACGATATTTTACATATGTATTTTTAATGTTTTACCTTGTAAATACCTTTTATCTCGGATATTATTAAGACAGTATGCGATAGGAGATCCTTAATCTGATTAAGGAGCATAACTTGAAAAAGAATGTTTTTAAAAGATATAAATATACAAAAAACATAATTATTTTTTCATTTGTTTTTATTTGCGGAATCGTATCTTTAATATTTTTTCAAAGTAATAAAAATTCTTCGGATGATTTCACCGTTTCGGAGTCTTCCGCCGCAAATAAAGACAATAACAGGGAAAATGAATTTAATACCGATACATCCGCTGTCGAAAAATTAGTTGTATATGTGTGCGGAAGGGTTCGTACGCCCGGAGTATATGAGTTGAAATACGGGGACAGAGTAATAGATGCCGTAAATATGGCAGGAGGAACTCTCGAAGATGCCGATTTAACAAGCATTAATATGGCGGAACCTGTTGAAGATTCATCTAAGATAGAGATCTATTCCATGGGAAATACCGCAAATGATAATTCGGGGGAAAATAATACGGAATCAGATAAGGCGGATTCATCTTCGGACAACTCCGGTAAAATCAACATTAACAAGGCTGATTTGACATCTCTTATGTCTCTTCCGGGTATAGGAGAGGCAAGAGCAGGTTCCATTATTGCATATCGCAGGGAGCACGGCAGTTTTAAAACCATAGAAGATATTATGAACGTATCGGGAATAAAAGAATCGGCATTTTCCAAAATAAAGGATTTAATTAAAGTTTAAGTTGTTATTGAGGTGATTTATGGCTACAAAGGTTTTAGCTGTTGATGATGAAAAAATTATTATCAAAGGACTGAAGTTTAGTCTTGAAAGAGACGGCTTTGATGTTGTATGTGCATACGACGCCGACGAGGCGCTTGCGCTTGCGGAGAGTGAAAAGCCCGACATTATATTACTCGATGTCATGCTCCCCGGACTCAGCGGATATGAGGTTTGTGAACGAATAAGAGAGTATTCCGACGTACCGATAATTATGCTTTCGGCCAAAGGTGAAGATATGGATAAGATAATGGGGCTTGAATACGGTGCGGATGATTATATTACAAAGCCTTATAATATACTTGAGGTAAAGGCACGTATAAAAGCCGTTCTCAGACGAAGGGGATCTAACGATAAAAAGGAAAATTCTTCCAACGAAATTGTTTACGGCCTTTTCCGTCTTAATCTAGACAGCAGAACTCTTTATATAGACGGCAGAGATGCGGATCTTACGGTTATCGAATTCAACCTTCTTGAAGCTATGGCAAAACAGCCCAATAAAGTGTTTTCAAGACAGGATTTGTTAAAAATCGTAAGAGGGGAAGTAGATAAAGCTGACGCAAGATCCATTGATGTACATATAAGAAGATTAAGAGAGAAGATTGAAGAAAATCCAAGCAGTCCTAAATATGTTCATACAAAATGGGGAGTAGGTTATTATTTCCATGCCTGATAAATCATATTCCAATAACGATAAGAAAAGCTTTTCCGTTAAAATAAAAAATGTATTTAACAGTATTTTCTTTAAAACGGCTGCCATGTTTGTTGCTTTTTGTATAATACCCATTAATATTTTTAATTATTTTAACGGATATTATTATCAATCGGTCATCATTAATTCGGAGTTGACCGACAACATGCTTAAAAGTAATGTTGTAGCCGACAGAATAAGCAAGGTCGGTTCCTACAGTGAAGCGGAATCCCTCGGAATTGTGAATTCAATGTCTGATTTTGCAAGGTTAAACAATATCCGACTCCGTATTATCGATGATAATTTTTCCGTAATAATGGATTCATATTCTCTCGATAACGGTAAAACGATTTCCAAGTCGATTATATATAAGGCTTACGGCTCCGGAGAAGCCGCCAACATTTACAATAAAAATACCCGAAGCGTTGAAAGTGCTTCTCCTATTTTTGACAGCAATAATAAAATTATCGGCGTTGCTCTTGTAAGCTCAGATATTTCGGATATAGACGAAATGTTTCTCTATGAGAAAGAGCGGTTCCAGATTATATCAGTATCAATTTCATTTATATTGATTCTTATTATTATTCTCTACGTATATATAATAAGAAGAAAATATGTACAACTTGATAAATCAATAAGTTCAATAGCCGACGGAAATACTGAAATAAGACTTCAGGAAAATTCCGGTTCATTTGAATATAAGGCAACAGCCGCATCTTTCAACAGGATTATGTATAATTCCGCGGAGGTTGACAAGGCACTGAATGCATTTGTTTCTAATGCATCACATGAATTAAAAACACCTATGACATCCATGAAGCTTATTGCCGACTCTCTTCTTCAGGAGGAAGATGTTCCCGCAGATATCTACAAAGACTTCTTAAAAGATATTGCTTCCGAAATTGACAGGGAAAAAGAAATAATAGATGACCTTCTTATGCTCACAAGAATGGATAATTCCGTTTCCTCATTAAATATTTCGCTTGTAAATATTAATACTCTCGTAGAAGTAATGTTAAAGAAGCTTACTCCGATTGCTGACGAAAAAAACATTGAGATAGTTTATGAGAGTATGAGAAACATTGAAGCGGAAGTAGATGATATTAAGCTTACTCAGGTTGTCACAAACCTTGTTGAGAATGCTATAAAATACAATGTGCCAGGCGGAAAAGTCATTGTTACGTTAAACGCCGATATCGATTCCTTTTTCCTGCGAATTCAGGATACGGGTATCGGTATTCCTGAAGAACATCAAAAGCATATTTTCCAGCGTTTCTACAGGGTGGATAAAGCAAGATCGAGAGAAACCGGCGGTACCGGATTGGGATTGTCCATTGTTGATTCCATAGTATCCGGTCACGGAGGACAAATTAAAGTCGTAAGTAAACCGGCAGCGGACGGAGAAAAGTTCGGAGAAACGGTATTTACCATAAAAATCCCGTTAAAACACAAGAAATAAGCATTATGAAAAAAATATTAAACATGAATTTTTTAAAAAAACATGCCGTCAGGTCATTCGGTATAATAACGGCGCTGCTTACTGTAGGCATGAGTGCGTGTTCTCCGGCAACATCCAATGATAATACCGGAAATTATAATGTATATTATACGGACGGGGAAGGATTCAAGCTGACAAGTAAAGAATACCATATGCAGAAAGAAGATATTATAGACTCTGCCAATGAGCTGATATCAGAAATGAATAACAGTAAGGCCTCGGATAACGCCATCCCAATAAAACCGGCATATGTTGACATTCTTCAGGTAAATTACAACAACGACAATCAGGAATTACAAATTACATTCTCAGACAGTTATCTGAAAATGAGTAATATTACCGAAGCATTATACAGAACGGCAATGGTTAAAACTCTTTCTCAGATTCCAAATGTCTCATATATTTCATTCTACATCGGAGACAATCCCATTGTTCTTTCCGGTGGCTCGGTCTTAAACAATATGACCGCTTCTCAATATGTAACAACAGACAGTGATAAAATATACGAATACAGTCATATAACGGCAACATTGTACTTTGCCGACAAATACTCCAACAAATTGGTGCGTTACAGTGACGATATAGCATATACACAGGAAAAATCCTTGGAGGAATTAGTCGTTAACAGATTAATTAAAGGAACTGACAACAGCGAATTAAGAAATACCATTCCGGCAGAGGCAAAGCTTCTCGGTATATCCAAAAACGGAAATACATGCTTTGTAGCCATGGAAAATCTGTTTAGTAACGAACTTGAAACTCCTAAGGATTTAACCATATATTCAATAGTCAATTCCCTCTGTGAACTTAAGGGAACCGATAAAGTTCGTTTTATTATTTTGGGAAATGACCCTGTTAATGACATTAATTACATTGACTTTACATATAACAGCGCAATAGTTAAATAATTTATTTAGGAGCAATATAATTGAAACGACCTCTTATTTTCGTTGCAATTATAGCGGTAATAATAGCTGCCGTACGCTGTATTTATTTTACGGACGGTTCGGCAGCTTTTAAACTTACGGAACAAAACAGAGATTTAAAAGCAATAACCTGCGGAGAAATATATAAGAAAACCGATTATGAATCTGTTACGTCATTATATTTAAAGAACTGTAAAATAAAATATAATGATAATGATTATATTTCCGGTAATATTTCCGCCACAATAAAAAAAGAAGCGGCATCGGATTTACAAACAGGTGATGTTATAGAAGGCGAATCCGTCATAAATATTCCCGAAAAAAGCAGAAACGACGGCGGGTTTGACGAAAATATGTATTTATTCTCCAACGGTATTGAATTAAAATCTAAGATTACATCTGTAAATAATGTCTGTAAATCAAATATTCCAATCTTTATTTTCTCTGATTATATCTATAATCTGTTATCACAATCATATACAAATATTTCTCCCGACCATTCAGACATTTTAAATACAGTTATTCTGGGAAACAGGGCAGAACTGAATAATCATACAAAACAAATATACCGGAATGCCGGAATATCACATTTGCTTTCAATAAGCGGTCTTCATATTTCCCTTATAGGTATGCTGATGTTTAATGTATTAAAAAAACTGAATATAAACATGTTTTTAAATACTATAATCTCGGCAATTTTTATTTTCATATATATAATTATAAGCGGAAGCAGTATTTCATCCGTGCGTTCCGCTGTTATGTTCTGTATATTTCTTGTCTCCGTTCTGCTTGGAAGACGATATTGTATAATATCCGCTCTCAGCGTTCAAATTATTATTTCTTTGGCGATATCGCCTTATCTTTTATTTAATCAGAGCTTTTTATTAAGTTATACCGCCGTAATTGCAATATTTATCGGAAATAAACTGACAAAACATTTAATTAATAATATTTCAAATGATTTCTTTTTCATAAAAAACTTTCTGAAGGGCATATTCATTTCTTCATTTGTAACCATATGGCTTTTGCCTCTTCAAATATATTTTTTTTATCAGATACCTCTATACGCCATTCTTGTAAATATAGCGGCAATCCCCCTTGCGGGTATTCTTATACCGATATCTCTAATCGCCGGTATTACCGGTTGTATATATGAACCTCTCGGAATATTTTTTATCGGAACATCGGATATGATATTAAATATTTATGACACAATATGCAATTTTTTCCTGTCAATTCCTTTTTCTGTAATAATTGTAGGGCATATTGATATTTTAACGGTAATATTAATGTACGTTATTATTTTTTGTTTATCGTTATATATTTACGCAAATATACAGTCTCGCTTTAAGAAGAATTACATAAACAGGTTGAGTAATGTAACAAAAATATACGTTAATGCAGATGAGTACAAAGAATTTCTAAACGATTACAGCTTTGTCATAAATAACAAAGTATTTTTATTCACTACGCTGTCTCTTATTTTATTAGTCTTTGTTAAACAAGGAATAATAAATCAAATAACAACAAAAACAAAGATTAGTGTACTGGATATAGGGCAAGGGGACAATACCGTCATATCAACGGAATCCGGGCTGCATTTCATGTTTGACTGCGGAAGTTCGAATATCAAAAATGTATATCACAATATAACAGAAAAATATCTGTTATATAACAATATAAAAAAACTTGACGCTGTATTTGTAAGTCACTCCGACTCAGACCATGTAAACGGAATTATTGAAATGCTTGACGGAATATATAACCGTACAACATTTATAAAGGTGAAAAATCTTATTATGCCTGATATAACGGAAGCGCATAAAGATGAAAATTATAAGAAATTAGTTGAATCCGCATATAAAAACAATATAAATATCTCATATGTGTCAAAAGGAGAAAAATTCAGCGGAGAGGACTATTCAATAGACATGTTATGGCCTATGGATAATATCGGAAACAAGGCATATTCGGAAGGAGGAAATACGGATAAAAGCAATTATCTCAGTTCCGTATGCAGCGTCAAATTAAAAAGCGGCAGTGACGTGTTATCAATTATGATGACGGGAGATGCGACGGTTGAAACGGAAAGTAAAATAATAAAACATTCAGAAAAAACAGATATACTGAAAGTAGGGCACCACGGTTCCAAATATTCTTCAGGTGAAAAATTTTTAAAGAAAATTAATCCGATGTATTCCGTTATTTCATGTTCGGCTGATAACAGGTATAACCACCCGAATCCCGAAACAATAGAAAGACTTAAAGCAATTAACTCTGATATATGTTTAACAATGTTGGGCGGTCAGATAGATATTTATAAAAAAGACGGGAAAATAAAAACAGATGAACATTTACGTAATTAACATTTTTAATTATCGATTTTTAATATATGTTTTTTAATCGTATTTTACTTTTTATCCATGCCTTAAAAGAAATTAATCCGTAAGCCGTCTGTTTGCGCATTTATTTATATAGAGAAATTACCCGTTAAATAGTATAATTATTTTCACATGTTGATAATATGATTAATAATAATGTTGATAATAAAATTACAATTTAATACGGAGATCGAATATGAATAATCACTTTAATAAGGAGATATATGCCAAAATAAATGATTTATTTTGGAACGATAAAAAAAGGCTGGCACATGTTATAGCGGTGGCGGACCTTTCATTCGCACTTGCGGCAAGATACGGTGTAAACCTTGATGATGCATATATTGCCGGATTATTGCATGACTGTGCCAAAAATTACTCATGGAAAGAATTAATTTCAATTTCCGAATCCAACAATATACCGATTACGGAGAGTGAATACAAAAGTCCGTATCTTCTGCATGCAAAAGTAGGAGCATTATTTGCAAAAGAAAAATATAATATAGATAATGACGATATTTGTGAAGCAATCGAATGCCATACAACCGGTAAAGTTCAAATGAGCAGACTGTCCGAAATATTATTTATAGCAGATTATCTTGAGCCGAACAGAAAACATTCGGAATTGCTTGATGAATTAAGGTATTTAGCATTTAAAGACATTGAAATGACAATGTATATAATATTAAGAGAATCTTTAAATCATTTAAAAAGTAAGCATTTGCCTATTGATCCCATGACGGAAGATACCTTTTCTTATTACGAAAGAATCATAGAAAGCAGATAATAATATAATTGATTATAATAATTGATTATAATAATTAATTATAAAAATCATGAATTTAATACGGGGAGAAACGTGAAATGACAGACAGAGACAAAACAATAACAGAAAACCTTAAAATTATCGTTAAAGCAATGGAGGATAAAAAGGCATATAACATACAAATTCTTGATATTAAAGATATAAGTCCTATTGCAGATTATTTTGTAATATGCTCCGGTTCAAACATAAGACAAACACAAACCATTGCAGATGAAGTTGATGAAAAAATGTCCGAATATAATATACATGCAACTAAAATTGACGATACGGATCTGTTCGGAAATCCGTTAAAAGAAGGATATGATACCGGAAAATGGATCCTTCTTGATTATAACGGAATAGTAGTCCATATTTTTTCAGAAGATGAACGGGATTACTATAATTTAGATAAAATATGGTCAGATGCAAAAACAGTTGACCTTAATAAACTTAAAGAGATGTAAAAACCATATATAAATAAAAAGCCGTATATATCATGTCAGATAAACCTGACATGATATATACGGCTTTTCTTCATTATAATATTATAATAACGATAATAACGATAACGAATAACAAATTAAGAATATAACGGGGAATGTAAAAACAAGTCTTTTTATTCAATAATATTTATTGTTACTCATTATAATGATATATCATCATAATATATCATTACGACATCGTTTTATAATATTATTTTATCAATGTATATCAAATCTGAACAAACCGACAACTTTTCCGAGTATGGTGCAATTATCTACAATGATAGGTTCCATATCCTTATTCTCAGGTTGAAGTCTGACGTGATCCTTCTCTTTAAAAAATCTTTTAACGGTTGCCGAATCATCCACCAATGCAACAACGATGTCTCCGTTATTTGCAACATTTGTCTGTTCAACAATAATTTTATCACCGTTAAGCATTCCGATGTCTGTCATGCTGTCACCCTTAACTTTAAGAATAAACGTCTGTTTATTAGACAAATATTCCGTCGGTATCGGAAAATATCCCGTTGTATTCTCAACCGCCAGCATTGGCATTCCTGCGGCCACTTCACCCAATTCAGGTATAAATGACATTTCTTTTCTTACTTCGTTAAAATCGTCATCTACAATCTCAATACTTCTTGATTTAGCCTTATCTCTTTTGATATATCCGTTTTTTTCCAATTTTTCAAGATGAGAGTGCACCGATGAAGTTGAACGAAGATTAACCGCAGAACAGATATCTCTTACAGACGGCGGAAAACCCTTCTGAACTATCTGTTCTTTAATATAATCTAAAATTTCCTGCTGTTTTTCGGTAATTTCTCCGTATTCATATCCCGACATAAGCTACATCCTCCGTAGATTCGACCCAATAAATAATTTATCACAATATGCAAAGATTATAATAATCGCAGCATTTAAACAACCATATAAACAATATTTTTACAATGATACCATGAATTTAATATGCAATACAACCGTTTTAAGAAAAAATGTTCCAAAAAAATGTTCGCAAATATATTGACAAAAATTTGTTCGCGAAATATAATTTCTAAAAACAGTTGTTCTGAACAAATATTCTTTTTGGCTGCATAATTAAAAAAGGAGTGATATTATGGGGAAAATAGTTGTATTTGATTATAATACGGACGGATACAGGTTTAATGCACAGGATTATCGTAATATCAATAATATGCCGGGCAACAATGGACCGGCTGTTCAATTTGCATATGAACCGTCAGACCGTACCGATTGCAACAGACATGTGAAAAAAAGTATATATTCATTAAACAGAAAATATTTAATGATCGGTGTATCCGTTATAATTTCTTCTATTATAGCCTGCATAATTATTATGAATTCATATATGCACATGACGTCAAAAACATCAAACCATGATTATATGAATACAGATAATATACAAACATCAAATATGATAAATAATAATTATTCAGGCAGAACCTTGGCCGATAACAATATCAAAGGTATTGTGACCGGTTATGGCGATATATATTATTCAAGTATAGTTATTAATAAAGGAGATACATTGACAGGTATTGCCAAAAAATATAAAGCTCCGCATGAAACCGTTAATGAATATATAAATAATATAATTCGATTAAACAATATGAAAAATGATACAATATATTCCGGAACAAAAATAATATATTATTACTACAGGTGAAGAATTATTGAATTAAGCAAAAAATATATAACAAATACATAAAAAGACTTTCGCAATACACTCGAAGGTCTTTTTTATGTATTTGTTATTTACACATATAAATAATAACTCACAATACTTATGCAGACTGTATAAGTATTAAGTATTAATATTATTAATATAAGTTTATTAAGCCCGGCATGCGGCACAAAAACTTAACATATAAATTAATCAAACATGCATCCATACGGGGTTTAATCACAATTATATACTGTAATAAAAAGTAAGTGCATTATATTTGCATTAATTATATTGTTTTTTTGTTATCTATTCGTTAAACTGTAATTTAGCGAATAGATATATATACCACCCTTATATCTTTAATTTCCGTATTATACTGCTGCTTTTTTAAAATCCTGCCGCAGATAATATCTTCTTTTTATATAATAATTATTTATCGAATATATTATTATATATTATGTAATTGATATTGTACGTATGTTGGAATATACTCTTTGTTGCATTATATATCACATACGGACGGTGTCATCGACAAATAATCTGTCATAAACAGTCTGATAAATATACATGTACTTAACTTATGGAGGTAAATGCTATGGCAGGTTCCACATATTCAAAACAGGAAGAAGCAAAATATACGCTTAAACTCAATAAAATGCTTGATTCAATGCCAAGATTTCTTGTTGAATATTTTAACAGTCTTGAATTTACCAAACAGCCGAGAACTAAAATTGCATATGCATATGATTTAGATACTTTCTTTGACTTTTTGGTTCAAAATAACAGAAGTCCTCTTAAAGGTATGGATAAAGCATTCTTAAGACTTTCCGACCTTGATAAGGTAAACAGCGAAGATATTTCCGATTTTTTAAGATACTGCAAGGCATACAATAATAACGGAAAAATTGTCACTAATTCCGACAGCGCGATAAAAAGAAAACTGTGTTCCGTAAGAGGTATGTATAAGTACTTCTATAGAATGGATAAGATAAAAAACAATCCTTCAACTCAGGTTGATATGCCCGTTATTCATGAGCATAATATTATCCGATTAGAGGCAAATGAAGTTGCCGAACTTTTGGATAATGTTGAATCCGGAGCAAAATTGTCAAAGCACCAGGCAAAAGTCCAAAAAAAACTTGCCGTAAGAGATCTTGCACTCCTCACTCTTCTGCTCGGAACCGGAATCCGTGTATCGGAATGTGTCGGACTGGACATCTCCGATGTCGATTTTGACAATGACAGAATAAGAATTATAAGAAAAGGCGGCGCCGAAAGTTTTGTATATTTCGGTAATGAAGTTCGTGAAGCGCTTATCGATTACGCCAATGAAAGAAAAGATAAAATCCCTTTAAAAGGTCATGAAAACGCGTTTTTTCTGTCATTGCAAAACAAAAGGCTCGGAGTAAGATCCATTGAACTGTTAGTCAAAAAATATGCATCCACCGTTACAAACATAAAAAAAATAACCCCCCATAAATTAAGAAGTACTTACGGAACAAACCTGTATCAGGAGAGCCGTGATGTTTATCTGGTTGCCGATGTGCTTGGACATAAAGACGTTAATACAACGAGACGACACTATGCAGATATGGCAGAGGAAAATAAAAGAAAAGCTCGAAATATTGTAAGATTAAGAAAAGAAGAGTAAATTGCGATTCCGACGCTTAAATTATGATATATAATATTTATTACATTTTAATTAGGTAGGTTAACATGAGTTTTGTTGAATTAATTATTATTGCCGTCGGTCTTGCAATGGATGCCTTTGCAATATCCGTTTGTAAGGGCTTGTCATTCGGTAAATTAAAACCTAAGCATTTTCTTATTGTAGGTGCTTATTTCGGATCGTTTCAGTTCGGAATGACAGTCGCCGGATATTTTATCGGAGAAAGATTTTCTTCCTTCATTGAATCCTTCGATCATTGGATTGTGTTCGGATTATTAATGCTTATCGGTATTAACATGATCAGGGAAGCTCTTGATAAAAACAATAACGATATAAACGATAAACTTGATGCAAAAACAATGATTCTGCTTGCAATTGCCTCCAGCATAGATGCTCTAGGTGTCGGAGTTTCATTTGCATTCATACATGTCGATATATTCTATTCTTCATCAATTATAGGAATAACGGCCTTTGTTCTTTCCGTTATAGGCGTAAAAATAGGAAACATATTCGGTGTTAAATACAAAAGAAAGGCTGAACTGGCAGGAGGAATTGTTCTATGTCTTATGGGACTTAAAGTTCTGTTAAATCATTTCGGTCTGCTTCCGTTTTGATTTAAAACCGAGGAATAAGAAATAATAAAAACCGTCTAAACTGCCTGCCTATGGCAATTTGGATGGTTTTTTATTTATTAACATTATCGTAATTGTCAAATATACCGCATAAGCAACTCTCTTTCGCCCTTTTTACCGGTGGATTTTGGTTCTATATATAATATATTTTCTGATACCTACCATAGTTACATTTATTAAGGTATAATTAAAAAAATATTATAAATTTATATCGAAAAAGGAGTTTATGTTATGAGTGAACATGATTGCAATATCGAAAAGTTATGTGTGCTGATTGACAGACACAAATTCGTAAGCTTCAATGACTTCTTATTCTATCTCAAACAGGTTAAAGATAAAGATGTTGTTGAATTCGCCAAGAAAAATCAAGACTCTTTCAAAAGTTATATTGATAAGATTAATAAGGTTGATGATGATACTTACGAATTCTTTATGTAATATTTTAGGTAATATTATTTAAGAAAATAATATATTATCCCTTTAACTTTTATAAAATCAATCAATATATTGTAATCGTAAATTATTTATGATATTTTTATGTACAGTATATAAAATATTAAGAAAGGAGAACAGATACATATCTGTGATTTGAAATGTCAGAAAAAAAATCAAGAAGTTCATTTTCTGGCTCAATCGGATTTGTACTTGCAGCCGCAGGTAGTGCCGTAGGTCTTGGTAATATCTGGAGATTCCCATATCTCGCAGCAAAAGACGGTGGCGGATTATTCATTATTATTTATCTGATACTCTCTGTTACATTTGGTTTTACGCTCATAATAACGGAAGTTGCAATCGGACGAAAAACAAAAAAAGGTCCTTTATCCGCTTATAAAGCTCTTAATAAGAAAAGCGGATTTATAGGTTTTTTTGCCACCATCGTTCCAATGATGATTTTGCCTTACTACTGTGCCATCGGCGGTTGGGTAATAAAATACTTTATAGGTTTCCTCACCGGTCAGGGTGTAAGCATGGCTGATGACGGATACTTTACCGGATTTATTACAAGTACGGCTGAGCCGCTTATCTTCATGTTCATATTCCTGGGAATATGTGCAATTGTTATTTTACGTGGAGTTGTAAAGGGAATTGAAAATCTGTCTAAATTCCTTATGCCTATTTTGCTTGTACTCGTTGTAGTTATAGCAATCTTCTCTCTCACTATTACACATACCGACGCTGACGGAACAACAAGAACAGGTCTTGAAGGTTTAAAAATATTGTTTATACCTGACTTTACAGGTGTTACCGTAGGTTCATTCTTCTCTGTTCTGGTTGATGCCATGGGACAGTTATTCTACAGCTTATCCATTGCCATGGGTATCATGGTTGCATACGGATCATATGTTAAGGATAACGAAAACATCTCAAAAGCGGTTAATCGTATAGAGATTTTTGATACTGCCGTTGCCATTCTTGCAGGTGTAATGATTATACCTGCAGTATACAGTTTCATGGGATCTGAAGGTCTCAGTGCTTCCGGTCCGGGACTTATGTTTGTTTACCTTCCTAAGATATTTGCTGCCATGGGTGTTTGGGGCAATATAATCGGAACCATCTTCTTTGCAATGGTTCTTTTTGCGGCAATCACAAGTGCCATATCCATTCTTGAAGCCGTAGTATCCAGCTTTATGGATGAATTCCATATTTCAAGAAAGAAGGCTACTATTATTGAAACAGTTATTGCTGCCGTTGTCGGTGCAATTGTTTGTCTCGGATACAATGTTATGTACTTTGAGGCTCCGCTTCCTAACGGTTCTACAGGTCAGATATTAGACATTCTCGACTACGTAAGTAATAATATTCTTATGCCTATTGTTGCGATTGCAACCTGTATCCTTATAGGATGGGTTCTCGGACCGAAAACCATTATCGGCGAAGTTGAAAAAGGCGGAGTACAAATGGGAAGAAGTAAACTTTATGTTGTAATGATTAAGTTTATTGCCCCTGCTCTCCTGGCTGTTCTCTTCTTAAAAGCCATAGGACTTATACTTATTTAATAATTATTTAAAGTAATTCTTTAATAATAATTCATATAACAGAAAAAGGACACAAGCAATAATGTTTGTGTCCTTTTTATATTATATTTCGTAAACCGGTGTTAATGTTTAAATTATTATACCGTGCAAATGATCTATTTCATGCTGTATAATCTGTGCCGTCCAATCTTCATATGTGCCGGAATGATTCTTAAAATCACGATCCTGATATTCGACCGTAATTCTTTTGTATCGTACACATGGTCTTATCCCCGTCAACGAAAGACATCCTTCCTCTGTCGCATACGGCTCCTCTCTTTTAACTATAACCGGATTAAACATTACAATAGGTATCAATCCCATACTTACAATAATTATGTTTTTATTCTCACCTATCATGTTAGCGGCCATACCCACACACTCGTCTCTGTGTACCGAAAGTGTGTCGATCAAATCATCTGCTATGTATTTATCCGAAACATTTGCCGGAATCGATTTTAATTTAAGAAAATTAATATCTTTTATTATCGGTCTTATCATATCGAATATATTTAAATAAGGAATTAATCCTCATACTTTCTTCTTCCGCCTCTTCCCGAATTATTTCCGGAAGATCTTCTGCTGTCACGACTGCCTGAACGTAAATTATTCTTCTTTTTGGTATTGGAAATTTCCGTATTAACTCTTCTTCCGTTCATCATAATTCCGTTAAGCGCAACAAAAACATCGTCAACCTTAGAGTTATCTATCTCGATAAATGAGAACTTCTCCATAATATCAATGTCATAAATTTCATCATCGGAAATATTTGCATCGTTTAAAAGTTTTCTCATCGTATTAACATTAACTCTGTCCAAACGGCCGACATTAATGAACATTCTTGTAGCATTAGGATTGCCTGACTTTGAATTGCCGCGTCTTCTGTCTCCCGAGAAATTCTCTTCTATCTCTTTAAGATCTCCCGTGTCGGAATCTCTTGCAAGGAATGCTGCGGCAATATTGAGAATCGTATAGGACTCTTCTGTATTCTCAATAAAATCGAGAATAGCCTGTTCATATGTGTCCAGCTTCTGATGACTTAAAATATCAAGAATACCGTTTAAAGTCTGCTGTATACGGACATTTGTAATCTCTGCAACATTCGGTACGGTCATGAGCTTGATTTTTGCTTTTGTATATCTCATGATTTCATGAAGTCTGTACATTTCTCTTCGGCTTACAAGCGAATATGATACACCTTCCCTGTTGGCTCTTCCTGTTCTTCCTATTCTGTGAACATAATATTCCATATCATCCGGAAGATCATAGTTGAATACAACATCTATATCTTTGATGTCAATGCCTCTTGCGGCTACATCGGTCGCAATCAGAGTTTCTATATTGCCGTTTTTAAACTCTCTCATGACTCTGTCACGCTGCGACTGCTTCATGTCTCCGTGCAGTCCCATTGCATTGTAACCGCGAACCGTAAGGTCATGGGCAAGCTCGTCTACTTTTTTCTTTGTATTACAGAATACCATTGAAAGTTTAAAATCATTAACATCAATAAGTCTTGCCAGTACATCCGTTTTATTATCGGGAGAAACCTCAAGATAGTACTGTTTTACGGAAGATACGGTAACTTCGCTCTTGGTTGTCTTAATCTTAACCGGATCCTTAAGATATTTCTTTGTGATATCGAGAATTTCCCTTGACATGGTTGCGGAAAAAAGTACCGTCTGTCTTTCTTCAGGAACAGACTGTAAAATCTCGTCAATATCCTCTCTGAATCCCATGTCAAGCATTTCATCTGCTTCGTCAAGAACAAGAGTTTTGAGATGATCTAATTTTATGGTCTTTCTTCTCATATGATCCATAAGACGACCCGGAGTGGCCACGATTATCTGCGGTTTTCTTTTAAGAGCGAGAATCTGTCTGTCAATATTCTGACCTCCGTATACAACCGCAATTCTTATTGACTTCTTGTATTTTGTAAGTCTTATAAGCTCATTTGCAATCTGAAGCGCCAACTCTCTCGTAGGTGCGAGAATAAGTGAAGTAACATTTCTCTCGGATGTATCGGTATTTTCAACAACCGGTATACCGAATGAACATGTTTTTCCTGTTCCGGTAGGAGCCTGAGCCACAATATCATTACCCGCTATCATTGCCGGAATACTTTGGCTCTGAATTGCAGTCATCTCAACGAATTCCATATCGTTAAGAGCCTTTTTTAATTCTTTGGACAGGTCGAGATTTTCAAATAAATTTACGTTTGCCTCTTCCTGAACTTCATTAGTCTCTGTGTTTTCCATATTATCCATTATTAATCCTCATGTTTATCCGTGAGATCAATCTTAACCTCACCGTTATATAATTCGTCTATTGCAACACTTAAAGGCTTTCTGTTATCGCTTCCCGGGATTTTTGCTCTTCCGTTCTCAAGATTAAATCTTTCTTCAGGCTTAAGTTCAGGTGTCGCGGTAGGATCGTTTTTTAATTGCTTTGCAATTTTCTCTTCAATAGATCTTGATTCTATAATCTCTCTTGCACGGTCCGCAGCTGCCATTACTATTGAATAACGGCTTTCAATCATATTATCCTTATCTGCTTCTGAGTTTATTTTATCCATTAATTCACTGTATGATGGATGTAACATATGAATACCCCTTTCATTATTCGCTACAAATATTACCTAACTCTTTTTCAATATTATGAATCACTTCTTCTTGTCTATATGCTTTAAGTCCTTCTGTTTCCACTATATTATGTATGGTAGAAACACAGTCGTCAATTGTATCATTTACAACCACATAATCATATTCTCGTATGACCTTTGCTTCTTCGCGTGCTCTGTTGATTCTGTCTGCAATAACATCTTCTTTTTCCGTACCGCGTTCTTTAAGTCGCTTTTCAAGTTCTCTGATACTCGGCGGCAGAAGAAAAATAAGCAACGCATCAGGATATAATTTTTTTACATTTAACGCACCGTCAATTTCTATTTCGAGAATAATGTTGTGACCGGCTTCCATTTGATCTTCAACGTATTCCTTGGGAGTACCGTAATAATTATCCACATATTGTGTATATTCTATCAACTCCTGCTTTATAATCATTTCTTCAAAATCTTCTTTTGTCTTAAAAAAATACTCTCTGCCGTGAACTTCTCCCTCTCTGGGATTTCTTGTCGTGGCAGATATGGACAGACAGTAGTCATTAGGATAAAGTTCAAGTAATCTCTTAATTACGGTCCCTTTTCCTGTTCCGGAAAAACCTGAAATTATGATAAGCAAGCCTTTTTTTATCATTCCAATACCCCTATATAACTTTAAGATATATTAGTTGTTGCAATTACATATTTTTTTATTATATCATTACTGTATTATATAGTCAAAAGTATAAAAATGAGGTTATTATGGCATTTGATGGAATATTTTTATCCGGTATAAAAAATGAACTTGAGAAATATCTTTTGGGAGGAAGAATTTTTAAAGTAACCGAACCGGAACGGGATGAAATAATATTGACGGTTAAAAATAACGGCTCCGCATATAAATTGTCCGTTTCCGTTAACCCGTCTTTAAGCATTTGCATGCTCACCGATATTAACAAACAAAGTCCCATAAACGCTCCCACATTCGTCATGCTCTTAAGGAAGCATATCCAAAACGGAAAAATACTCTCAATTACACAACCGAATGTTGACAGAGTAATTGATATGGAAATTGAGCACATGAATGAATTGGGTGACATGGTAAAATTACATCTGTGTTCTGAATTTATGGGTAAATATTCTAATATAATACTATGCGATAATGATTATAACATTATTGACAGCATAAAACGTATACCGTCTACCGTGAGTTCCGTAAGAGAAGTTCTTCCGGGGAAAAAATATTTTATCCCGGACGGAAACAAATTGTCTCTCAACACTTTAAATAAAGAACAACTATTTGAAAGCATACGAGAGAAGAAATGTATCTTACAAAAGGCGATTTATATGTCGATAACCGGTCTTTCCCCCGTTATCGCAAACGAAATATGTATTGATTCCTGGCTTCCTGCGGACCTGCCCGCAACATCCGTATCTTTATCGGAAATCGAAAAGTTATATAATTCTCTCATCAAATTGAGAGACCGATGTGTTAATAATGATTTTACTTTTGCCATATACAGGGATTCTCATTCAAATAAACCGGAATTCAGTGCCGTTCCGCTCACAAACGGATATTATGATTCCGTCGAATATGACAGCCCGAGTAAACTCCTTGCGGATTTTTATAACAGTAAAGCTCTGAGAAACAGAATTGCTCAAAAGTCAATTGAATACAGAAAGCTGACTTCCAATCTTCTTGAGAGAGAAACAAAAAAACTTGCTCTTCAGGAAAAACAGCTTGAAAACACATTAGACAGAGACAAATACAGAATATACGGCGAACTGTTGCAGGCATACGGCTACAATGTTGAAAGCGACGCTGAATCAATTACGGTTCCTAACTTTTATGACAATAACAACAATATAACAATACCCTTAAAAAAGGAACTTACGCCTCTGGAAAACGCCAATTATTATTTTAAAAAGTACAACAAGCTAAAAAGAACATATGAGTCCGTTTCTTTACTTATAGAAGAAACGGAACGTGAAATAAATGCTTTAAGATCTGTTTTCAACGCCCTTGAAATATCCGAAAACGAAGACGATTTAATTGAAATAAGGGAAGAACTCCACTCTTTGGGATACATAAAAAAGCAGGGAAAGGACAAGCTTAATAAAACGCCGAAACCTATGCACTACATATCATCCGACGGGTTTGACATTTATGTTGGGAAAAATAATTACCAAAACGAATATGTCACATTTAAGCTTGCCGATCCGAATGACTGGTGGTTTCACGCAAAAGATATGCCCGGCTCACATGTAATCGTCAAAGCAAACGACAGAGAACTTACTGATAAGACATTTGAAGAAGCAGCTGCTCTTGCGGCATATTACTCTGCTGCGGGAAATGCCAAAACAAATGAACAGACAAAAATAGAAGTTGATTATGTAAGGCGCAAAGAATTAAAGAAGCCTCCGAAAGCCAATCCCGGATTGGTCATTTACCACACGAATTACTCTCTCATCGCCAATACCGATATTTCAGCTCTTAAAAAAGCTGATGAATAATTAAATAAAACCGGTATGCAGCAGGCAGACAATAATATATTGCTTTTACATGATAATCCGAAAAGCAATATATAGGATGCTGACTGTCACATACCGGTTTCTCCATCACCGTTTACCTGTTCATTTAAAGTAAGTGTAAAAATTACAATACTTCTTTGTAAAGCTTTATTACAGGTTCCTCTGCAAGAAGAGCTCCGATTTCGGGAATTATTCTTGTGAAATGTTCCGAATTATTATGAGATTCAATGGCGTCCTTATCCTTCCACTCCTCTACAAATGTGAACTGATTATTATCCTTTATATTCTCATGAAGATGATATGAGATATTACCCTCTTCCTTTCTTGTACACTCAACTATTTCCTTTGCAAGCTCCATAAACTTTTCTGCCGCATCTTCTTTAACTTTAAAATCCGCAATAATCTTAATCATGATAACCTCCGTATGTTCAATAATTTCCTGAATATAATGACTACAATCTAACATAACGGAGCAAACCGCGCAATTGCCATATATTTAAAAATGACATGTAAAACAGTTATTTTTACATGTCATTTTTATTTTTATTTTTCTTTTATCATATTCCTGCAACTGAAATATGTTATTACAAAATAACCGCCGTAAATTGCCAGAATAAATGCTATCGCTCCGAATAGTGATGCAAAATTCAAAACCGAATTCAGCGTTGCCATTTGCAAAATATTATCTACGAACATAAGTCCCACTATCGCATGAATGACTCCCAGTATCAGAGGCAGTATGAAAAATGAAATCATTTGCGAAAACAGACCTTTATTTAATTCTCTTTTGCTTACTCCGAGTTTTCTTAAGATTGCATATCTTTCCCTGTTATCACTCGTCTCCGATAACTCCTTAATGGAAAGTATTGCACTTCCGGTTATTAAGAAAATGATTCCGATATATACACCGACAAATAATACTATGGCATTAAGGCCGACAGCCGATGAACGTATCCTGATTTTGCTGCTTATACCAAAAACAGAGTTACCGTTGATTAATTTACCCATATTGGATTCATACAAATCATATATCATTTTTTCAACGGCATCTTTCCCTGCTTTATCATTTGCATTATAATTTGCCGTTAAATATTCTCTTGAGCTGTCTGCATATTTAACAACATTGTCGGGAACTATTATAATTCCGAAGTTATCCTTTGACGCTGACATTTGAACAAATCCGTCGACACAATTTGCATATTTAGGTTTTAATACATTATTACCTAATATAATTGTCTTCCCGGATTCCAGAGACTTATTCCTTATCTTGGTTGCCATATCATGATTGGCTGCAATAATATATTCATTGTCACCTAATGTATATGTCTCGTTTCCGAACGCTTCGGCAACCTTATTATAATCGCTTATTGACATTACCTCTTCCTGTGAATAATAATCCCTGTGATTCGGATCACTGTTTGTTGTATTAAATGTGACATCATTGAATTTGTATATATTATATTCAACCACATCTTTTAAATATTTATCCGTATCAAATCCATAAGATTTAAGAGTATCTTCTATTGATGTGTTTTCCTTTGCATTGTCCGACTCAGTTACATTATTATTTTCTGTGGAATCGAATATGTAATTGCCGTCATCCGTAAATGATCCCTTCATAATCTGCACATCTACGGGAGTAAGTTTATTCATGTCTTTATTAATTGAATTAATAACCGTAAGTCCGGATGTAAGTATTGTCATCGTCAGGAATAACATTATACATATAATGGTCATTACAAATATATTTGTATTTATTTTGCTGCTGACCTGTCTGACTACAAACGAATTAATCCCCCTATAATAAAAACCTTTAAAAGATTGGCATAATCTGAGTAGTAATCCGGAAGCAGACCAGAATATAAAAAATGTCGAAACGCAAAGAATTGTTAACGGTATCCAAATTTCCGTAAATACTAATGATTGAAAATTGACCGTAACCATCATATAAGCATAAATCAAAGCTGCAACGGATATTCCGAATACTATAATACATAGTATGGGATTTTTCAGTTTAACTTTCTCCGATTTCTTATTTGAATTAATAAGATCAATTATCTTTTTCACATTAACGCTTATAACGTTAAATAATATAACTACGGCATATATTATTACAAAATATATTATTGTTTTTATAAATGAGCTCTCAGAAAAAACAAATGCAAATTTAGTCATATCAGCCTCAAACATATTGGCTATTATAAGGCTGATGCCCTGACTTGCGGCTATTCCCACTCCGAGTCCCACTCCTAATGATATGATGCCTATAAAAAGAGTTTCGATTGATAATATGGCTGAAACACTTCGTTTACTCATTCCGAGAATTAAATACGTACCGAATTCCCTGTTTCTTCTCTTCATTAAGTAACGGCTTGCATATATTATTAAGAATCCCAGCACTATTGAAATGAATATGCTCAGGTTCCCCATTACGGTAACCATTAATTTGACAGCCTCTTTCGAGCTGTCGTTCATTTCAAGAATGGCCGCCTGAGAATCCATGGCATTAAATACATAAAAACAGGCGATTCCTATAACAAGAGTAAAGAAATAGATTGCATAATCTTTAATGCTTCTTCTGATGTTTTTAAATGCGATTTTAAAGAGCATCACTTAAATCACCTCCAAGTAATGAAATCACATCGATAATCTCATCAAAAAATTCTTTTCTGCTTTTATTTCCTCTTATTATTTCATTGAATATTTTTCCGTCCTTGATAAATATTACTCTTGACGCATAACTGGCGCTGAATGTATCGTGAGTTACCATTAGTATAGTCGCCGAAATATCATTGTTTAAATATTGCAGTCTTTCAAGAAGCATTTTACTTGATTTTGAATCAAGCGCTCCTGTCGGCTCATCCGCAAGTATGAGTTTAGGATTTGTTATAATCGCCCTTGTGGCAGAAACCCTTTGCCTCTGTCCTCCGCTCATTTGATACGGATATTTGTTAAGAATTTCTTCTATCCCGAGTTTAACCGACATTTCACGTATTCTTCTGTCAATCTCTTTGTAATTTACCTTTTGTATTGAAAGAGCAAGTGCGATATTTTCATATGCCGTAAGTGTATCCAAAAGGTTAAAGTCCTGAAAAATAAATCCCAGTTTATCCCTTCTGAATGCAGCCAGCTGTTTATCGTTTAACTCCGTAATATCATTGCCTTCAACATAGATATGACCGGCGGAAACCCTGTCGATAGTCGCAATACAGTTGAGAAGAGTTGTTTTCCCTGAACCGCTCGCTCCCATTATTGCAACAAATTCACCCTCATTTACATCGAATGATATATTGTCTATCGCTTTAGTAAGATTGGTTCTGTTTCCATAATATTTTTCTATATTTCTTATCCTTAAAATATTATTCATATTCATCCCTCCGTGTACCTTTCTTACTCAGCATTATATATACAATAATATTTCATGTCGTTTTTCTAACATTAATAAACATTACATTTTTGTAATGTTATAATATTCATTATCTGCAAATGTAATCGTCAGGCAGGTATATTCTCCCTTCTTTGATTGTATATCCACGGTATGTCCCAGTCTGTCGCAAAGTTTTTTTACTATATACAGCCCCATACCGGTTGACTTGCCTATATGTCTGCCGTTTTTTCCCGTAAATGATTTTTCGAAGACTCGGCTTAAATCACAGTTATCTATGCCGATTCCGTTATCTTCTATATTTAAGCGTGTTATATTTCCGCTTTTTTCCGAATAAATTTTTATTGACGCACCGTCTTCTCTTTTATATTTTATACTGTTGTTTAATACCTGATTAATAATAAACTCAAGCCATTTACCGTCAGTAAGCACCATATTCTCCTTTATGTCTGCTTCAAGTTCAATATTATTCTCAAGAATCAAATCTTTATTCTTTAAAGCCACATTTCCGATAACCTTATTCAAATCCGTATACTTAATTATAAAATCCTTTTCCGCATATTCCGAACGCACATAATATAATATCTGTTCTAAAAAATTGTCTATTCTGTTTAACTGCACCGTATATTTTTTATCTTCATTATTTGAATTATGGTTAATAAGCATAAGCGAGGCCAACGGGATTTTTACTTCATGTATCCACATTTCAACGTACTCCTTAAAGTTATCAATACTCTCTTTATATTTCCGTATATTCTCCGCCATTGACTTATCCGTGATGTATAAAATATCGGTAAAGAGTTCGCTCTCATAGAACGACTCGGGAGTAACAACTTCAGTTATAAGGTATTTTTTATCTAATTCTTCCAATTTATGAATTATATTATTGTAGAATCTTCTTTTCCTTACAAAATCAATAAAAAGCAATACTGTTCCCGCAGCGGATAACAAAACAATTACTGCGGTTATTAATTCATTATTCACCTTGAAAGCGTTGAGTAACATTACAATAAGCACCGATAATGTAACGTATACGATAATATGTATTATTTTATCCCACAAATATTTACCGAATTTCATACCAAAATATATCCCTGTCCTTTTCTTGTTTCTATTACGTCTTCATATCCAAGTTCCGACAATTTGCTTCTTATTCTTGAAACATTTACCGTAAGTGCATTTTCATTGATATATTCCGCATTGTTCCACAATATTGTCATTAAGCTGTCTCTCGAAACTATATGTCCCCGGTTGTTAAATAAATGCTGCAAAATCAGCATTTCGTTTTTTGTCAGACTTATTTCTGATTTTTCCGTTTTTATTGTTCCCTTGCATATATCCAATGACAAATTACCGTATGTCAATATGTCGGAATTCTTGTTTACTCTCTTTAATACAGCCGATATCCTGAGCTTTAATATTGTGGGATTATAAGGTTTAGTAACATAATCATCGGCCCCGTAACTCATACATAAAACTTCATTTATTTCATCACTGTTGCTGGTAACTATAATAACCGGTATATCCGATACCTTTCTTAAGTTTTGCAATAACTGATCTCCGTTTAAACACGGAATATTAATATCCAGAAGTATAAGATCCGGATTGTACTCCGATATTTTATCCAATGAGTTTTCAAAATCACATAATATTTCTACCGTATATCCGCTTAATTCCAATAAAGTTGCAAGTTCTTTGCTTACTACTTTATCGTCTTCAACTATCATTATTTTACTCATAATCCACCTGCTGATTAAAATTTATATAATATTAAAATGTATTTAAATTATTATCTTATATTACAAAAATAAAATAAAGTAAAAAAAGAGGGGATATCCCCCCTCTTTTTCGTTAATATTACTTTATTACTGCTTTGACAAATGTCTTTTTTCCTTTTTGAATAACAACACCGTCTTTCAGCTCATCTTTCGTATATATTCTCTCTATAGTGTTAAGTTTTTCTCTGTTTTCGTACAAACCTCCCTGAGTTATGGTTCTTCTGATTTCAGACTTGGATTTACCGAGCCCCAGCTTAACCCCCAATGTGAGTATATCTATTTGTCCGTCTTCCAAATCCTCTTCACTGAGTATAACTTCCGGAATATTTTCATTTCCGCCCGCAAATACGGACTTTGCGTCTTCCAAAGCTTTCTTTGCTTTTTCTTCACCGTGAACGAGAGCCGTTACTTCATATGCCAAAATTTCCTTTGCCTTATTAAGTTCTGCGCCTTCCCATGATTCCATTTTCTTTATTTCATCAAGCGGAACAAATGTGAGCATTTTCAAACATTTAATAACATCAGCGTCGTCAACGTTTCTCCAATATTGGAAAAATTCAAACGGAGTAGTCTTATTCTCATCAAGCCATAAAGCACCTGACACGGTTTTACCCATCTTAATTCCCTGTGAATTTGTAAGAAGCGGAATTGTCATGGCACTTGCGTCTTTACCCAGTTTCTTTCTTATAAGTTCCGTACCGGCAAGCATGTTGCTCCACTGGTCGTCACCTCCGAATTCAAGATTACATCCGTACTTTGTATATAAGGTATAGAAGTCAAAGGCCTGCATAACCATGTAGTTGAATTCCAAAAAGCTTAAACCGTTCACAAGTCTTTGCTTATAGCATTCCGCTCTGAGCATGATATTTACATTAAAATAAGGACCCACTTCTCTGAGCATATCTATATAGTTAACATTACCGAGCCAGTCTGCATTATTAACAAGAATGGCTTTATCATCACTAAAGTCGATGAATCTCTCCAATTGTTTCTTTATTCCGGCAACATGTATATCTACCTGCTCTTTTGTAAGCATCTTTCTCATGTCCGTTTTACCGCTCGGATCACCGATTAAAGCCGTAGCTCCGCCGATTAATGCTACAGGCTTATTACCCCCTGCCTGAAGCCTCTTCATAAGCGAGAGTGTCATAAAGTGTCCTGCGTGCAAACTGTCGGCAGTAGGATCGAATCCTATGTAAAAACAAGCTTTACCGGAATTAATAAGCTCGCTTATCAATTCTTCATCCGTTGTTTGAGCAATAAGACCTCTCTCTTTTAATTCCTCATATAATGTCATGTCTTTCCCCTATCTGCGATTTATTTTGTTTTCAAATATACTATAAATTACTGTTTTTTTCTATTACTTATTATTCTGTCATATGAGTATGATTCTTTATATGTTCACTGCAATATTCATAATTGCCCTTACATATCGAACAATATCGGAATGTTTCATTTTCATCGTCAATATCCGTTTTTCCGCAAACTGCACATACATGTATAGGTTTGTTGTTTCCGAATCCTCTTGTGGCATTTGTCGCTCTGTTATGATTATTTCTTTCTGCGGAAGAGCCTGAAGTTTGACTGCTCCAATACCCTCCTCCGCTTGAATACGCTCCGCTGTTCATTCTTTGGTAGAATTCTTTCTGTCTCTTCTTTGCCTTTGCTCTGCTGTTATTCATCAGACTGAATATTAAGAGATTTATCAATGCGACCGCAGCGGCGGTTGCATCTGCCGGATTGCGTCCTATACCGAAATATCCGACAAAATAAGGTATGTCTACAACATATGACAAAAATCCGCAAACTACGGTAGCAGATATATATACGGCATCAATTATCGCAAGCCATTTTGCCTTTACCGGTATAAAGAACATAAATAAGAACATCATGTTCGGCACTTCCATGGCAAATGCAATAAACATTGAAAAATTAATATAATACATTGACAGTATAAATACCTGATTGAATATTACATATATCAATATGGATGAGACTTCCGTCATTGCCATTCCCATAAAAAAGAAAACATTAAACTTAAATGCACCCCATGTCCGTTCCAGATTTCTTCCTATAAAATAATAAATATATAATACAAAAATAAAAAATATAGGAGATGAAAGGGACGGAGGTTCAATTAGAAACGTAAATATTCTCCATATCTGTCCTCGTAAGATTTCGGCTGGATTCAAATTCAGCGCCATTACCGCGGATATGTTGCCTGAAATATACAATAAATAACCTATTGCATATGCGATAATTACATATAACATCAGATTCTTTATTGCATATTTACCGATTTTCTTCTCTAATTTATCAAGAAAACTCATAAAAATTTATCACGATTCCTTTCCTTATAGTTAATCATTAAATTTTCTGTATAATATCAATTTAATACCTTAATTGCAAGCAAAGCACTCTCAGCCTTTTCCAGGGAAAGTTCATATTGTTATTTTTATACACATATAAAAACCTTTGATTATTGAATTTAGGAAATTTTGAATATATATTATGCATAATACTTAACAGTGTTAACTATTTATGCAGGGGGTATGGGATATATAGTCAGAATTATATCCGCTACAATATATGAATACATATTTTTTAGGAGTCGATATCGGTTCCACAACCGTAAAAGTTGTCATTTTAAATGACAAAAATGAAGAGATATTTTGTGAATACAGACGACATTTTGCAAACATTCAGGAAACCGTTGCGGATTTGCTTGAAGATTCTAAGAAGAAGTTGGGTAATTATAATGTAAAAACATGTATTACAGGCTCAGGCGGTCTTGCATTGGCGGATAAATTAGGCGTTGATTTTGCTCAGGAGGTTGCCGTTGTTGCGGACGCCGTTTCTCTTAAAGCTCCGCAGACGGATGTGGCAATTGAACTCGGCGGAGAAGATGCAAAAATTATATATTTTAAGGGCGGATTAGACCAGAGAATGAACGGTATATGCGCAGGAGGTACCGGTTCATTTATCGATCAAATGGCCTCACTGCTTAAAACCGATGCGCAAGGTCTTAATGAATATGCAAAAAAATATAAATCAATTTATCCTATTGCGGCCAGATGCGGCGTATTTGCCAAAACTGATATTCAGCCTCTTATTAATGAAGGTGCAACTAAAGAAGATCTGTCCGCTTCTATTTTTCAAGCTGTTGTAAATCAAACCATTTCCGGACTTGCCTGCGGCAAACCAATACGAGGTCATGTTGCATTTTTAGGCGGTCCCCTTCATTTTCTGTCCGAGTTACGAAATACTTTTATCAGAACATTAAAACTTACGGATGAGGAAGTGATTATTCCTGACAATTCTCATCTTTTTGCAGCTCTCGGTTCTGCCGTACATGCCATGAATGAAGCAGACAATATGTACGAAGTCGATAAACTTATCAATATGCTCAGAAAAGGCGTTAACCTGTCTGTAGAAGTTCAACGACTCGAACCCTTATTTAATAATGAAAATGAATACAATGAATTCCTTGACAGGCACTCCAAAGATTCTATTCGTAAAATGGAGCTTGGAACATACTCCGGAAAAGCCTTCCTTGGAATCGACGCCGGCTCTACCACCACCAAAATCTCTCTTATTGCCGACGACGGTTCTCTGTTATATTCTTTCTACGGCAGTAATAACGGCGCTTTAATTGATACGGTAATTAAAGGACTTACGGAATTATATGAAAAGCTCCCGGAAGATGTTGAGATTGCTTACGGCTGTTCAACAGGATACGGAGAAGAACTTATTAAATCAGCATTAAACCTGCCGGACGGTGAGGTTGAAACAATCGCACATTATACTGCCGCAGCTTTTTTTGACCCGAAAGTTGACTGCATAATCGATATCGGCGGTCAGGATATGAAATGTATAAAAATTAAAGACAATACCGTAGATTCGGTTATGCTTAATGAAGCATGCTCATCCGGATGCGGTTCATTTATTGAGACATTTGCCAATTCATTGGAGTATTCCGTATCGGATTTTGCAAAAGAGGCGTTGCTTGCCGATAATCCGGTAGATCTCGGATCAAGATGTACCGTATTTATGAATTCCAATGTTAAACAGGCACAAAAGGAAGGAGCAAGCGTAGGTGACATATCAGCCGGACTTGCATACTCCGTAATTAAAAATGCCATATATAAAGTTATTAAATTGTCCGATCCTTCAAAACTCGGCAATAATATAGTCGTCCAGGGCGGAACTTTTTATAATAACGCCGTACTCAGAAGCTTTGAAAAAATAGTTGAAAAAGATGTTATAAGACCTGATATTGCCGGAATTATGGGAGCTTTCGGAGCCGCTCTTATCGCCAAAGAGAGATATAAGGGTAAGAATGCCGAAATACTAACCGCCGATGAATTAAAAAACCTTACTTATACCGCTTCTTCGGCCCGATGCGGATTATGTGAAAATAATTGCCATCTTACCGTTAATAAATTTTCAGACGGACATAAATTTATTACGGGAAACAGATGCGAAAGACCCGTTAAAAACATTAATAAAGACAGAAAAAAAGATTTGCCTAATCTGTTCGAATATAAATTAAAAAGACTTTTTGATTACTATACTCCTTTAAATGAAAATGAAGCACCGAGAGGCACAATCGGACTTCCGAGAGCTCTCAACATGTATGAAAATTATCCGTTCTGGTTCACTTTCTTTACGGAACTGGGATACAGAGTAGTACTTTCACCTCCGTCATCAAAAAGTATATATCTTTCCGGCATGGAATCAATTCCGTCAGAATCCGTATGTTACCCTGCAAAACTGGTTCACGGTCATATTGAGTGGCTTATTAAAAACGGAGTAAAAAATATTTTTTATCCATGTATTCCGTATGAACACAAGGAACAAAAAGATTCAAACAATCATTTCAACTGCCCTATTGTCACTTCATATGCGGAAAACATAATGAACAATATGGAAAGTATTAAAACCGAAAATGTTAACTTTATGTCTCCGTATCTTTCATTTGAGAATACATCCATATTAAAGAAGAGATTAAATGAAATATTCCCGGACATTCCTAAATCTCTTGTAAACAATGCCATTGATAAAGCATGGAATGAGCAAATGAAATCAAGAGAAGATATCGAAAAAAAGGGAGAGGAAGTTCTGGAGCTTCTCGAAAAGACCGGCGAACACGGAATCGTTGTTTCCGGCAGACCGTACCATACGGATCCCGAGATTAATCACGGCATTCCTGAACTTATTAATTCTCTGGGAGTTGCCGTACTTACGGAAGATTCCATAGCTCATCTCGGAAAAGTCGAAAGACCGCTTATAGTGCTTGATCAATGGATGTATCATTCGAGACTGTATGCGGCGGCAAGCGTTGTAAAGGAAAGAGACGATCTTGATTTAATACAGCTTACATCATTCGGATGCGGTCTTGATGCCGTAACAAGCGACGGAGTCAATGACATTCTTAAAAATTCCGATAAACTCTATACACTCATCAAGATTGATGAAATTAATAACCTCGGAGCAGCCAGAATACGTATACGTTCTCTCCTTGCGGCAATCAGAAGTCGAAAAGAGAAAAACGAAAAAAGAAAACACAGGCCTTCACATATGAGAAGAGTTGAATTCACCGACGAAATGAGAGAAAAATATACCATTCTCTGTCCGTCCATGTCTCCGATACACTTCGATCTGGTTGAACCTGCCATGCGGTCATCCGGATACAATTTTGTTGTTTTGGACAACGACGGCAAATCCGCCGTGGATACCTGAGTAAAATACGTAAATAATGACGCCTGTTATCCTTCAATGATGGTTGTCGGACAAATTATGAACGCTTTGGAATCCGGAAAATATGACTTAAACCGTACCGCTCTTCTTATTACTCAAACCGGAGGCGGATGCAGAGCTTCCAACTATGTGGGCTTTATCAGAAGAGCCATTGCCGAGGCCGGTTTTGAACATATACCTTTGATTTCCGTGAGTGCCCAGGTTTTTGAACATAACAGCGGAATGATTTATGACATTAACATGGGAATAAAAGTTTTTGCGGCAATTATTTACGGCGATCTCTTTATGAACATGGTCTATCGTATGAGACCATATGAACAGGTGCCCGGAAGCGTTAATGCCATGCATGAAAAATGGGTTAAAATATGCAGCGAACAGTTAAGTCAAAAGAAGCTTAAACTCAAAGACCTTAAGAAAACCATAAAAGAAATGGTTAATGACTTCGATAATATCCCAATTACCGATGAAGTAAAACCGAGAGTAGGCGTTGTGGGAGAAATTCTCGTTAAATACCTGCCTTCGGCCAATATGGAAATGGTGGATTTGCTCGAATCGGAAGGTGCGGAGGCCGTAGTTCCCGGACTTATCGGATTCCTGTACTATATTTGCAAAAACGCAATATTTAAAAAGGATAACCTCGGAGCATCCAAGTTGTTTGCATTCTTTAATACTCTCGCCAAAAAGTTTATTGATTTCTTTAATAAAACCGCGGTTAAAGCACTGGCAGAAAGCAAACACTTTGAACCGCCGATGCCTATAGATGAAGTTGCCGCCCTTGCCACACCTTTTGTTTCTCTCGGCAATCAGACAGGTGAAGGCTGGCTGCTTACAGGTGAAATGGTTGAACTGATAAAAAGCGGCGTTCCTAATATTGTATGCTGTCAGCCTTTCGGCTGCCTCCCTAATCATATAGTCGGAAAAGGCGTAATAAAGGGCTTAAAGGAGGCTTATCCGAATGCCAACATTACCGCCATCGATTTTGATCCGGGTGCATCCCGTGTAAATCAGATTAACAGAATAAAACTTATGCTCACATCCGCAAAAAGAGCATTGAAAAATAATCAAGATGTATGTACTAATTCCAACGAATCAAAAAAAGTGATTTAAAATTAATTTATGAATTGAATAGTAAATATATTTAAAAAGACTGTATCTGTAATTAAGTGATATACGAAAGGATTCCCTAAAACTTTGTATATCAAAATACAGATACAGTCTTTTTTGCACTCGGCCGACATCACATGCATTTACATGATACATATTCAGCATTATCGTCATTCAATAGCTTCAATATATGATGTTAATTCTTCAAAAGTATCGATGAATTTAACGTTTAAAACCTCTTCTCTTTTTACAAATCCCTCTTCAATCATCTTTTGTGCAAGAATCTTTAAAGGATCATAGAACCCGTTAAGGTTAAAAATGATACACTTTTCTTTTACGACATTAATCCTTGCAAGAGAAATGACCTCCGAAATTTCTTCGATAGTCCCCGGACCTCCCGGAAATGCGATAAATACTTCACCGAGCTCTATCATCTTTTTCTTTCTCTCTCTTATGGAGGGAACAATAAAAGTTTCCGTTAAATCCTCTCTGCATCCCTCTCTTTTATATAAAACTTCGGCAAAAACTCCGTATACTTTACCGTTATGTTTTAATACATTGTCGGATATGGCTCCCATAAGGCCGTTACCGGATGCACCGTATACCAATGAGTGTCCATTTTCACCTATCCATTCACCGAACTTTTCCGCCGCTTCACGATATATTGGATTGTGTCCGAAATTAGATCCGCAATAAACCGTAATATTCATTATTCCCCCCTTCATATTCCCTTCCGGGAAATCCATGTGTGAAATTGTAACCGTTATATATTTTCAATCTGCCAATCAATGGGTTCCTCTCCGTGACTGATAAGATATTCATTTGCCTTTGAAAAATGCTTGCATCCAAAAAATCCCCTGTATGAAGACATGGGACTCGGATGAGAAGCCGTCAGTACCAAATGATTCTTATTTGTAAGCATCGACATTTTCTTTTTTGCAGGCGATCCCCAAAGCATAAAGCATATAGGTCTGTCCGATTCATCCAATATTTTAATAATCGAATCGGTAAATCTCTCCCACCCTATTCCTTTATGGGAGAACGGCTCGTGCGCTCTGACCGTTAGAACCGTATTGAGCAGCAGAACACCTTGTTTTGCCCATTTAGTCAAATCACCGTTATTTGGTATGTAACAACCTACATCTTCCTGTAATTCATGATAAATATTTACAAGAGACGGCGGAACGGCAACTCCTTTATTGACTGAAAAAGACAGCCCGTGAGCCTGTCCCTCATTGTGATAAGGATCCTGTCCCAGAATAACAACCTTTACTTTATCAAGCGGGGTTGTCCTTAAAGCGTTTAAAATATCTTTTTTAGGCGGATATATCGGTATGTCTTTTTCATATTCCGATATAACAAAATTATAAAGTTCCCTGAAATAAGGTTTTTCAAACTCTTCTTTCAGAGCTGCTCCCCATGTTTTTAATTCATCTGACATATTTAGCCTTCTCTAACTTATAATCTCACCGATATTCCGTTATCTCTTAAATATTCTTTTAACTCTTTGATACTTATTTCATTATAATGAAATAAGGACGCTGCAAGGGCCGCATCCGCTCCGGCTTTCGTAAATGCATTAAGAAAGTCTTCCATGCATCCCGCTCCGCCTGATGCAATAACCGGAACGGAAACACTGTCTGATATCGCCTTTGTAAGCGCAATATCGTAACCTTTTTTTTGTCCGTCTTCATCCATGCTTGTAAGAAGAATCTCACCGGCGCCAAGACGTTCCGCATCTTTCGCCCATTGTACGGCGTCAATACCCGTATCAATTCTTCCTCCGGAACGATAAATATTCCAGCCTCCGTCTTCTCTTTTCTTTGCATCAATTGCCACAACCACACACTGTGAGCCGAATTTTTTTGCAGCTTCGCTTATGAGTGATGGATTGAGTATGGCAGCGGAATTAATCGATATTTTATCGGCACCTTCTCTTAAAAGTACCTTAAAGTCATCTGTTGTTCTGATACCGCCTCCGACCGTAAACGGTATAAATACTTCCTTTGCAACTTTTCTGACAAGATCCACCGTTGTGTTTCTGTCGTCGGATGTTGCCGTTATATCTAAAAACACAAGCTCGTCCGCCCCGTCCGCATCGTATTTTTTTGCGACTTCTATGGGGTCTCCCGCATCTCTAAGATTAACAAATGACGTCCCTTTTACAACTCTTCCGTCCTTGCAGTCCAGGCAAGGTATTATCCTTTTTGTAAACATACTTTTCTCACTTTATCTCTAAAAAATTCTTTAAAATATGAAGCCCCGTATTACTGCTTTTTTCAGGATGAAATTGGCATCCAAACACATTATCCCTTTCAACCACAACGTCCATTGTCGTAGTATAATCGCATGTGGCGGATATATCGTTTTTATCACATGCATCGGCATAATAAGAATGAACGAAGTATACATACGATTCAGAATCAATTCCTTTTAAAATACGACTGTTATTTTTGGTAATATTCAGGTTATTCCAACCCATGTGCGGTATTTTAAAAGAATCCTTTGTCGGAATCTTCTTTATGCTTCCCTTTATAACGGAGAGTCCCTCCGCTTCCTTATCTTCATCACTGTTCTCAAAAAGTATCTGCATTCCGAGACATATGCCCAGAAACGGATTACCGCTTTTTGCATAATCCTTTATTGTCTCTACAAGATCATACTTTTTAAGGTTGTCCATGGCATCGCCGAACGCACCTACGCCGGGTAATATAACCCTGTCCGCAGACTTTATTATTTTTTTGTCATTTGAAAGTACAACATCACTTCCGAGATATTCAACTGCCTTTTCAACACTTTTAATGTTGCCGGCATCATAGTCAATTATTACAACCACGGTATTCTCCTTATATAATATTTTCAGGGCTTTATATGTCATTTACTACATCGGCAAGCATATACTCTTTGTTAAATCTGCCGCTTACAACTGCTTTTACGGTATCGCCTATATTAATGCCGTCATCACGACGAATTAAACATTTTACATACCTTGTGGTATATCCCGTGTAATATGACAAACCGTCCGCTTCAATAATTTCTTCTATAAGAATGCTGTCTGCTTTTCCGATACAGCCGTCATTATATTTTTCTTTTAATTTATTAGTAATATCTGTCAATTTACCCGTTCTCTTAGATTTTATATCTGACGGAATCTGTGACGGCATATCGGCAGCAACGGTTCCGTCTCTCTTTGAATACGGAAATACATGAACTGCCGAAAATCCTATTTTTCTGACATAATCATATGTCTCCTGCGCCATCTCTTCCGTCTCTCCCGGAAATCCCATTATTATGTCCGTAGTTATGGCGGGATTATCATAATACTCTCTAAGAAGATTACATTTTTCAAAATATTCTTCCGCCGTATATCCGCGTTTCATATTTTTCAAAACAGGGTTTGAACCGCTTTGAAGCGAAAGATGAAAATGCGGACAAACTTTCTTACTGTTCCTGATTTTTTCAAGAAAATCCACGGTAACAATATCCGGATCAAGAGAACTTATTCTTATTCTTTCAACTAAAGGCAATTCATTTACACTGTTAATTACATCCGCCAAATCGTGTTCATAATTTATATCCGCACCGTATGCCGACATATTTATTCCCGTAAAAACAAATTCTTTTATGCCTTTTTGAGACAGATTGTCAATCTCGGTAACAATATCTTCTAATTTTCTGCTTCTGACATGACCGCGAAGAAAAGGTATAATGCAAAATGTACAGTACTTATCGCAACCGTCCTGAATTTTTATAAATGCTCTTGTATGAGAGGTATTGTCCGCTATTGTCAGTTCTTCAAACTCAACCTTCCTTTTTAAATCCGTAACAAATGATTTTTTACCGTCTATTATACCCGTACTTCTCATTTCAATAAGTTCATGGATACTTGTCACGAGATTTTTCTTATCCGATGAACCTATAACTATGTCAACGGGTTCATTTTCCAATACTTTTTCGGCATTTGCCTGTACAAAACATCCTGCGGCGACAATAATTGCATCCTCGTTAAATGATTTTGCCCTGTGAATCATTTGTCGGGACTTTCTGTCTGCAATATTTGTTACGGAACATGTATTAATTATATATACATCCGCAGGGGAATCTTTCGAAAAATCCACTATTTCAAAGCCTGCACTTCTTAATGCCTCTTTCATACTCTCGGTTTCGTATGAATTGGTTTTACATCCCAAGTTATGTAATGCTGCTCTCATCTTAAATCTTTCTCTACAATTTCATTTTGATTTTTATATATTTGATTGCTTTTCACAAAGCCTCTCACACTTGACAGAGGGTACACCTGTGTATCCTTACCGATTATAGTTCCGGGATTAAGTACGCTTCCGCATCCTATTTCAACTCCGTCGCCTATAATCGCTCCTATTTTTTTCATACCTGTTTCTATTTTTCCGTCCGGATACTTAATTGTAATCAACTTTTTGTCGGAACGGACATTTGACGTAATTGAACCCGCTCCCATGTGAGCTCCGTACCCCAAAATCGAATCCCCCACATAGTTATAATGAGGAACCTGAACCTTATTAAACAGTATTACATTTTTCAACTCGGTTGAATTGCCGACCACACAGTCATTTCCTATAAGCGCCTTACCTCTTATAAATGCGCAGTGGCGTACCTCCGTATTTTCGCCGATTATACACGGACCTGTTATAAATGCCGAATCATATATTTTGGCGCTTTTGGCAGCCCAAATATAATCTCCTATCTGATCGTACTTATCACCGGGAAGCTTTTCCCCGATCTCAATAATATATTCGCCTATTCTCGGCAATATTTCCCACGGATACTTACATTCCTTAAGGAAATGTCCGAAAAGGCTTTGCTCTAAAGAGAATAATTCTTCTGAAATATTTTTTAACATATTTGCCCCCGTCTACTTTATTTTTTTATAATACTTCTTTAATTCGTTTATTTTATTCATCAGTATGGATTTATTGTTACATTGTATAACAGCCTTGGTTCTTATATCAATAAACCCGGACAGTTTTTGCATATATTCTTCTGAAGAAATCTCACCGTTGGAAACATAATTTAAACCCTTTTCCCAACTTGCGGTAAATGCCGGATTGAGAAGCTGAGGAATTGAAATACTTGTTGCGTCATAAATCACTTCTCCCATTAATGTAGGCGTAAGAACCTGAGTCTTTTTGTTTGTGGAAATGTATTTATTGGTATTTAGTTTCTTTAGTATTTCCGCTCTCGTGGAACTTGTACCTATCCCGCTGTTTTTTATCTGTGCTCTCAATTCTTCGTTTTCTATTAATTTACCCGCGTTTTCCATTGCCAAAATAATAGACCCCGAATTGTATCTTTTCGGCGGAACCGTTTCACTCTCTTTTATTTCGATACAATCAATAAAAATTGTATCTCCCTTTTTTAATTTAAGTACTTCAGGTGAGATTTCACTCTCAGATGATTTATCTTTTGAAAATGACGGTCTTGCAACTTCTAAATATCCCTTTTCTTTTAAGGCTTTAAAATTCGCGGTAAACTTTTCCTTATAATCTTTTTCATCCGATTTGCTTTCGCCTGATTCCTGTATTTTTCCGTTTACGGACATCTCCGACTCTATGGATATCTTTTCATATACCGCCGGAGGATAAAATATACTTAAAAACCTTCTGCATATAATTTCGTAAATTTTTTTACCGGTTGTCGAAAGAGTATTAATCCCCGACAGCCCCTGTCCTGTCGGAATAATTGCATAATGGTCGGTAATCTTTTTATCATCCACATACTTTGTTTTTGAAATACCGTAATAAAGTCCGTTATTTAATATATTTTCAACAAATGGTTTATAAGGTGTTATATTTCCCAATCCGGAAATGTTTTTGTGAATTTCTTTTGCGATGGCAGTGGACAAAACTCTTGCGTCCGTTCTCGGGTATGTGGTCAGTTTTTTTTCATATAATTCCTGTACGGTTTTAAGTGTTTCATCCGGAGATATCTTAAACAATTTTGAACATTCATTTTGCAATTCCGCCAAATTATACAGAAGCGGAGCCGAAACTTTTTCTTTTTTTCTTGAAAGATCGGATATTAATGCTGAAAGTCTGTTTTCGGTAAGCTCGGTATTCTCTTTAATATCGTCATCCGAATGCACCGCTTCAGATAAATTGTCGGTGTCTGAATCCGGAAGTTCGTTTTCAGGTATGTCGTTTTCTTCTGATGTATTTCTGTTATTTTTTGGGATAAATACAATGCTGTCTCGTTTGATTTCAATATTCTGTTTTTTATATAAATCCCGTGCAAAAGAAATCGCTTCTTCCTTATCATAAAAACCGTTATCTTTATATATCAGACTTGAATCAAGGTATCTGCTTGTATCTGATACTTTCCACTCCGCGCTGAAACTTTCCGATTTTGTTATTACTTTATAATACGGAGTTGTAATAAAATTTCTTATTTCACGTTCTCTGTTTACAATCATTCCCAAGACACATGTCATAACTCTTCCTATGGCCATTACGCATCTGTCCATGGAGAGTTTTTTTGAAACATCATTTCCGTATGTAAGAGTTAAAAGTCTTGAAAAATTAATTCCCATCAAATAATCTTCTATCTGCCTCAAATATGCGGCTGCCGAAAGATTATCATACTCGCTTAAGGGTTTTGCTTCATCTATTCCCCTTTTTATTTCTTCCTCGGTTTGAGAATCTATCCAAACCCGTCTTTCTTCTTTTCCGGACACTTTGGCTTCCTGTTTTACAAGCCTGTAAATAAGCTCTCCCTCCCGTCCGGAGTCGGTACATACATATATCTTATCTACATCTTTTCTGTTCAGAATGTTTGAGACTACGGAAAATTGTTTTTTGGTAGCCGGTATAAGTTCGTATTTAAATTCTTTCGGTATAAACGGAAGTGTATTTAAAGCCCACTTCTTTAATACGGGATTGTATTCCTCGGGATAGCTCATTGTAACCAGATGACCGACGCACCATGTAACCACATATTTATCCGATTCCAAATACCCGTCTCCCGTTTTAAAATCGGAATGTAAAGCCTTTGCAAATTCTCTGGCCACACTGGGTTTTTCGGCTATAAAAACTGATTTACTCATACTTCGCATTCCTTCACTGTAAACAATTATTAACAGGTAACTCATTCCCAAAAAATGACTGTCAGTGTCTTATTATATATCATAAACCATATAATTCATAACTTTACTTCATCTTATGCATAATATGATAAAAACCACAAATACCAAGCGGGATGGTATTAAACCTTAAATGGGTTCCAATATCATCCCGTGTCGGATCTGTGGTCTTATATTAATTCGTATTGTAAAATGTCACGATATATCAGTTTTTAGGCGTAATATATCCTTTGGCAGCCAATAACTCCGCAATAAGAACGGCGCCGCCTGCCGCACCTCTTAATGTATTATGAGCAAGTCCTATAAACTTGTAATCAAATACCGTATCTTCTCTTAATCTTCCGAGAGAAACGCCCATACCGTGCTCATAATTTACGTCCAAAAGAACCTGCGGTCTGTCTTCTTCCTCTCTGTACTGTATAAAGTTCTTAGGAGCGCTTGGAAGCTCTAATTCCTGGGCAATGCCCTTGAAATTAACCCACTTTTCGATAATCTGTTCCTTTGTAGGTTTCTTCTCAAAATTGACATATACCGATGCGGTATGTCCGTTGAGAACCGGAACTCTGACACACTGCGCCGTAATTACTGGCTCTGTAGCAGGGATAACCTTTCCGTCCACTACTTCACCCCAAAGACGAAGAGGTTCTTTCTCTGATTTTTCTTCTTCTCCGCCGATGTAAGGAATAATATTTCCTACCATTTCAGGCCAGGTTTCAAATGTCTTGCCTGCTCCGGAAATTGCCTGATATGTTGATACAACAACAAGTTTCGGACCGAACTCTTTAAGAGCATGAAGAGCAGGTGTATATGCCTGAATTGAGCAATTAGGTTTTACACATATAAAACCTCTCTTAGTACCCAGACGTTTTTTTTGTGATTCTATTACTTCAAGATGTTCAGGATTGATTTCAGGCACTACCATAGGAACATCAGGTGTCCATCTGTTGGCAGAGTTGTTGGAAACTACGGGAGTTTCTGTTTTTGCATATCTTTCTTCAAGGGCTTTGATCTCTTCCTTTGGCATATCAACGGCACAAAGAACAAAATCTACCTTTGAAGCTATTTCGTTCATATCGGCGTCCATATCCATAATCGTCATCTTCTTAACGTATTCAGGAGTAGGAACATCTAACTTCCAACGATTACCAACCACTTCTTCATATAATTTTCCGGCTGACCTGCTGCTTGCGGCAACAACCGTAACTTCGAACCATGGATGATTTTCAAGAAGAGTAATAAATCTCTGTCCAACCATTCCCGTAGCTCCAAGTACTCCTACTTTTAATTTCTGATCCATAATCTGATTCCTTTCAATATACTTGAAGTGTAAATGTACATCAAATATTAGCACAAACCGCTTTTCTCGTCTATTATTTTATTTTTATCCGCAATTTGTACAATATACGATGCGGTTTCCTCAATCGACTTATTTGATACATCTATGATATTACAGTGTAAATGCCTCATAACGCCCCTTGCATATTCCATTTCACTGTTTATTCTTGCCAAATCAAAATAATCGGACTCGCCCTTTATCCCCATGTTTTCCATTCTGGTCTTTCTTATTCCGTTTAATTTATATGTATCTATAATGAGTCCGATAATCTTTCTCGGCGGCACCGTAAGAATTTCTCTCGGCAGCGGAACCTCCGGAACAAGAGGTAAATTGGCCGTTTTGATCCCGTAGTTGTAAGCAAGAAACAGTGAAAGAGGCGTTTTGCTTGTACGTGAAACGCCTACGATAACAATATCCGCCTTTGGAAATCCCGACGGATCCTTTCCGTCATCATATTTAACGGCGAATTCCATTGCATCGATTCTTTTAAAATAATCCGTTGAAAGTCTTCTTGCCTGACCGACATTCATATCCGCATCTTCGTGAGTAAGCTTCTCCGCCCCCCATATTACCGGCCCCAATACGTCTATTACATCTATATCATACTCTGCCTTCTTTTCCAGTACGTATTGTCTTAATTCAGGGTTAATAAGTGTATGCACTATCATTCCTCTGTTATCGGAGGCTTTTTCAAATATTTCATCGACCTGTTCTCTTGACAGCACATAAGGCTTTCTAATAACTTTTATTGTTGTCTGGTCAAACTGATTTGCTCCCGCTTTGGCAACCTGCCATGCCGTATCGCCCACTGAATCTGATACGGCGTAAATTATTTTCCTCATAGACGCTCCTAAAAATATAACAACAAAAACCGTCGGCTAATAATAGGTAATAATATAATAAAAAATTACTTTAATTCAATTCCTATCGGACAGTGATCAGATCCCAATACATCTGTATAGATTATTGAATCCTTCACGGAATCCGCAAAGCTTTTATTAACAATAAAGTAGTCTATTCTCCACCCTACGTTATTCTCCCTTGCTTTTCCGAAATAACTCCACCAGCTGTATTTCACCTCTTCAGGATAAAGATACCTGAAGGTATCAATAAATCCCGATTCAAGTAAAACCGTCATCTTATTTCGCTCTTCATCGGTAAATCCCGCGGACCTTCTGTTGGAAGATGCATTCTTTATATCTATTTCCTCATGGGCAACGTTAAGGTCTCCGCAATAAATAATATTTTTCTTTTTTGAGAGTTTTAAAAGATAGTTTCTCATAAGATCCTCAAATCTCATTCTTGAATCAAGTCTTTCCAGTCCCCGTTTTGAATTCGGAACATAACAGTTTACAAGATAAAAATCCTCAAATTCAAGGGTAATGACCCTTCCCTCACTGTCATATTCCTCATCGCCGATTCCAAACGTTACATTCATGGGATCTGTTTTTGTATATACCATTACTCCAGAGTATCCCTTTTTTTCGGCAGGATACAGGTATTCCTTATATCCGTCTTTGTGCATCGGATTCTGCTCATCAGTCATTTTTGTTTCCTGAAAACAATATATATCCGCATTCTCCCTGTCGAAAAATTCTTCAAGTCCCTTTTTATGGCAGGCTCTGAATCCTGCTACATTCCACGATATTATCTTCATAATAATTCTCCGTATTAAACATTATTTTTAAATTATACATTAGACAATGTATTTAATACAGTAAGTAAAACTTATTTATCAAAAAAAGAATAATAAAAAAGCACCCCTTTGTCATTTAAAAATATGACTGCGGGATACTTTTTAAATATTAATAATCACTTCTTATTGCCCAACGCATTTTAGTAGACTTAGCTCTTCCGTTTCTTCTGCATTCATCGGCGGACGGTCTTATGATATTTTCCGAAATATCACTGTAAAGGCCGTTTCTTTTACCGTCCCTGAAAGCCTTTTTTACAAGTCTGTCTTCTCCTGAATGAAATGTTAAAACGGCAACTCTTCCGTTTGGTTTAAGAACAAAAGGAAGTTTTTCAAGAAAATCATATAACACTTCAAATTCACTGTTAACATCTATCCTCAATGCCTGAAATGTTCTCTGACAGGATTTTTTTATGCTTTCCGTTCGTTCATCTTTAGGTAAAAGAGATAAAGCATCTTCAATTGAATGCCGTAAATCAGCAGTTGTCCTTACGGGAGTTCCGTTTCTTTTTCTCCTGAATACTTCTTCGGCAATTTCTTCCGCATACGGCTCATCCGCATTTTCCAAAAGCATTCCGATTAATTCATCTTTTGTTATATTGAGAAGTCTGTCTGCGGCACTTTCGCCTTTATTCGGATTCATTCTTAAATCGAGAGGCGCATCTGTTTTATAAGAAAACCCTCTTTCCGGGTCGTCTATTTGCATTGAAGAAACTCCCAAATCAGCCAAAATAAAGTCAAATTTACCTGCTTCCTCCGAAACTGTGTCTATGTTTGCAAAATTAGTAAGCTTAACCGTAAGTACATCTTCTCCAAAACCCTTTTCTCTAAGCCTTTTCTCTGTTTTTTCTGATTCTATCGGATCTATATCAAGAGCGTAAATATGCCCGATGCCGTTTAACTGTTTTAAAATCTCGGAGGTATGGCCTCCGTATCCGAGAGTAGCATCCAAGCCCGTCTGCCCGGGTTTTATATTAAGAAACTCAATTATTTCATCCACCATGATTGAAATATGCATGCCTGCCGGAGTTCCGCCTTTTTCAATTACTCTCGCTACCGTATCCGCATATTTTTCGGGATTATGTTCCTTATATTTTTCTTCAAACTTCTTTGGATATCTTCCCGAATAACGTACTCTGCGCTTGTGAATATGATTGTTTTCTTCCATTATTTACTCCGTTTTGAACCAATCTTTAAGCAAGAATGGATGAAACAAGGACTTTTGCCTGATTGAAGTCTTCATCGGTAGGATTCCATAATGATTTTACATTTTCATCTATAACATCAAATCCGGCTTCTCTTAATTTATCCTGTATAATATTTACCGATTCTCCGCTCCATCCGTAACTTCCGAAGGCTGCTCCTCTTTTATTCTTAAGCTTTAGCTGCTTTAAATATTCCAACCATCCCGCAACTCCTGATATTATACTGTTAGATATGGTCGGCGATCCCACAATCAATGATTTTGATTTAAAGACCTCCGTCATTACATCATTTTTATCCGACTTAGATATATTATAAAGTTTAACAACCGTTTCCGGTGACTGTTCATTTATTTCTTCAACTATTTTTCTTGCAATTTTTGCGGTACCTTCATACATTGTATCATATGCAACAACAATTTGATTCTCTTTATAATCATTTGCCCATTGCTCATATTTCTCAATAATACGCATTGGATTTTGTCTCCATACGGCCCCGTGAGACGGAGCGATAATATCTATATCCAATTGCATTTTTTTAAGCTCGTCCAATTTTTTTCTCAACACATTGGCATATGGGGCAATAATATTGGCATAATACTTAAGAGCCTCTCCGTCAAGGACGGCACTGTCCGCAAGATCGTCGAATAGTTCTTCCACTGCATAGTGCTGTCCAAACGCATCATTTGAAAATAATATATTATCTCCCGTCATATAAACAGCCATGGAATCCGGCCAATGAAGCATTTTCATCTCTATAAATCGAAGTTTCTTTCCGTTACCTATATCCAGCTCATCACCCGTCTTTACAATATTAAAATTCCAACCTGATTTACCGTATTGTCCCTCTAAACTTTTTACCGCGGCAGCCGTACAATATATAGGCGTATGCGGTATCCTTTTCATTAATGATGCCAATGAACCGGAATGATCGCATTCACCGTGATTTACAATAATATAATCAATCCTGTTAAGATCGATTTCCGATTCAAGATTCTCCACAAAGTCGGATCTGTGCGGAGTCCATACGGTATCTATCAGGACCGTCTTTTCTTCTTCAATAAGATATGCATTCTGACTGCTTCCGTTCATCGTTGAATAATCGTCACCGTGAAATTTTTCGAGTTCCCAGTCGATAAAGCCTACCCAACTTACATTATTCTTTATATGTTTTCTCAAATTATAATACTCCTATGTTCTGTATATTTGACAGTTATTCATTATTTCGAATAAATGCCGATATTTTAGAATCATATAGTATTTAACTTATAAAGTCATTGTTACAATTAACAATTTTTATAACAAAAAAATAAATTTGTATGATTTATGTTTATTATTATTTTTTAATTTCCTTATATTTAGAGCCTGTATCAAGTTTTTCGGAATTCATATTGTAAATTGCATCTATAATATAATTTCTGTATGACGAATTACCGTCTAAATCAGTCATTCTCTCGTATGCAATTTCTCCCGCCAATCCCATCATACAAACGGCAGCCAGCGAGGCTTCCGTCACCTTGTCCGTATTTGCGGATATAAAAGCGGCCGTCAGCGCCGATAACTGGCATCCGGTACCTGTTACCGATGACATTTCCGGTCTTCCGTTTCTTACTTCGTATGCCTTTTCGGCATCACATATAATATCTATTGCACCCGTAACGACAATAACGGAGCCTGTCTTTTTCGCAAATGATTTGCAAAAGTCCGATAACTGAATAATATCGTCAGCAGTAACAACATCGGAAATACCGGCATCCACGCCATTTGTATCGGCACTTAAACCGGCGATGGTTTTAATTTCCGAAATGTTTCCTCTTATAACAGAAAAATGTATCTCATTTAATAATTTTTTTGCTGTTTCTGTTCTTAGCTTTGAGGCTCCGGCTCCCACGGGATCCAAAACAATGGGTTTGTTCAGTTCATTTGCTTTTTTCCCTGCCGCAATCATTGATTCTATTGTTCTTTTGTTTAATGTTCCTATATTAATGTTAAGTCCGTCGCATATACTTACAATTTCTTCAACCTCATCTATATCATCCGCCATTATAGGAGATGCACCCGATGCAAGAATAATATTTGCACAGTCATTTACCGTTACATAATTTGTAATATTGTGAACCAAAGGTTTATTATTTCTCACATTCTGAAGTAATGTACTTATCATATTATTGTTCAACCTTGAAAAGATTGATCTGTCTCCTTTCTCATATTTTGAAGCATGTTTTATGTTTAATGCATATGGTTATATTATTCTCATTTTTACTGCTTAACAACACTTTTAAATCAGTCGTCCTAAAATATAAAAAAGCTCAGACCGCTTGGTCTGAGCCGTTTCAAGGATATATCTATATCCATTTTTATTAATGGATTATAACCCATAATAAAAATTATTCAGCAACTTCAATGATCTGCTTCTTGTTGTAGCTTCCGCATGTTAAACAAACTCTATGAGGTGTCATTAATGCGCCGCATCTACTACATCTTACGAGTGTCGGAGCAGTCATCTTCCAGTTAGCTCTTCTCTTGTCTCTACGTGCTCTAGATGACTTATTCTTAGGACAAATTGACATTCTTCACACCTCCTTCTGACAACACATATCGCATATTATATAATTAAACATATATAATGTCAATATATTATATTTCATTGCCAAGGAGTGCTTTTATTTCTCTTGCAATGGCAAGTTCTTCGTTAGTAGGGATTACACATACCTTAACCTTAGAATCCGGTGTGGATATGACTGCCGGTGTTCCGTGAGTATCCGCATTAATTTCTTCATCTATGGTGATACCCAAATATCCCAGGTACTCGCATGTCATGCTTCGTATCCATTCGGCGTTCTCACCTATGCCTGCAGTAAACGTAATCGCGTCTACACCGTTCATTGCGGCTGTATATGCACCTATATATTTAGCCAATCTGTATGTAAACATCTCCAATGTCTCTGTAGCAAGCTTATCTCCTCTTTCCATAGCGGCTCTTAAGTCTCTGAAGTCACTGGAAAGTCCGCCTGAAACGCCGAATACACCTGATTTATGATTTAATACATACAAAACATCCTGAATTGACTTCTTCTCTTTTCTGCATATGTATTCAAGAATGGCAGGATCGAGATCGCCTGATCTTGTACCCATCGGAAGACCTTCAAGCGGAGTAAGTCCCATGGACGTATCAACACATTCTCCGTTAAGAGTGGCTGAAACAGAGGATCCGCCGCCGAGATGACATACGATAATCTTAGAGTTATCCCTGTCTAATCCTAAGAAATCCATTGTTTCTCTTGCGACAAATCTGTGCGAAGTCCCGTGGAATCCGTATCTTCTTACATGATATTTATCATAATATTCTCTCGGAATGGCATATAAATATGCTTTCGGAGGAAGTGTGTTGCCGTATGCCGTATCAAATACACCTACATTAACAACTCCCGGAAGATTTTCCTCAGCACTTGTTATTCCTATGAGGTTGGCAGGATTATGAAGAGGTCCGAGTTCAATGTGATGTCTGATTACGTCTTTAACATCTTCAGTGATGATTGCACAGTCTCTGTACTTAGTTCCTCCATGGAGAACTCTGTGACCTACCGCAGTGATATCGCTTAAGCTCTCCAATACACCCGTGTCTTTATCTACAAGAGCCTTAATAATAAGCTCCATGGCGATACCATGGTTTTTGATAGGCTGTTCAATTACTATTTCCTCACCGTTATGCGGCTTGTATTTAAATCTTGAGCCGTTGATGCCGATACGCTCAGCCAATCCTTTTGCAAGAACAAACTCGTCCTCCATTCTGAAAACCTGGTATTTAAGGGAAGAACTTCCGCAATTTATTACTAAGATATTCATATATAACTTAATCTCCTCTTAAAACTTAACTATGCTGAGCCTGCACTACCGTAAGTGCAACCACGCCTACGATATCGGATGCGCTGCAACCTCTTGACAGGTCGTTAACCGGCATTGCCGTTCCCTGAAGCAAAGGACCGTACGCATTGGCTTTACCAAGTCTCTGAACCAATTTATATCCGATATTGCCTGCATCAAGATTTGGGAATACAAGAACATTTGCCTTACCTGCCACATTGCTGTCGCCGCATTTTATCTTTGCAACTTCCGCGTCAATGGCCGCATCTAACTGCAATTCTCCGTCTATTGCGTATTCAGGGTATTTTTCTTTCGCAATAGCCGTCGCATTCTGTACCTTTTCCACATCTTCATGCTTTGCCGATCCGAATGTGGAATATGAAAGTAAGGCAACCTTTGCCTCTGCGTCAATGAATTCTTCAAATGATGCCGCGCTTGTTCCCGCAATAACCGCCAACTCTTCAGCAGTAGGATTCTGATTAAGCGCACAGTCCGCAAATAAGAAAATTCCGTTATGACCATATTCAGGCACAACCGTTTCCATGAAGAAAAGAGTTGAAACAAGTTCGGTTCCCGGCTTTGTCTTAATAATCTGAAGAGAAGGTCTTATTGTATTGGCAGTTGAGTGACATGCCCCGGATACAACACCGTCAGCCAATCCGCATTTGCACATTAAACATGCATAATACATATAATCTTCATCCATCATCTGAGCTGCTTTTTCCGCATCAACGCCTTTAGATGATCTGAGCTCCACAAATTTGTCGATAAGCATTTGTCTGTTAGGATATGTAAACGGATTAATAATTGTTGCACCCGTAATATCATACCCTTTGCCGTGTTCGGCAATCTGCTCTTCCGTACCTATGATGATAATGTCCGCAATATCTTCCTTCAATATGGTTTCCGTTGCCGCATATATTCTTTCATCCATTGATTCCGGTAAAATTATTATCTTTTTATCTTTTCTTGCAAGTTCCTTAATATGATCAATAAAACCCATATATAACACATACTCCTTTTTATTTAGAAAACAACGCAAACGAAATATAATTCACGCCGCAAAATTTAAAATATATTCGTAAATTATATAATGAAAAGTCAAATTGTACAAGTATTTATACATTATGAGTTTGTAATTAAGGTTTTTAAATATATGTATTTATTTGTTAATGTTTATTCTTATAATGTGATAGTATAATCCTATGGTTTGACAACGGAATTCACATTGTTATACCATTGAATTATTACTTTGATTTAATCTTTTTAAGGAGTTTATATATGAAAGCTGTAGGTTTAATCACAGAATATAATCCCATGCACAAAGGTCATGTTAAGCATTTGGAAATGTCAAAAGAACTTTCGGGCGCGGATGTTGCCGTCTCCGTTATGAGCGGTGACTTTGTGCAGAGAGGCGAGCCGGCTGTTATGGACAAATATCTTCGTGCGGCAAGCGCCGTCAACTCCGGAGTTGACCTGGTTGTTGAGCTTCCGGTTCGCTATGCGACGGCCAGCGCAGAAGGGTTTGCAACCGGGGCTGTTGATATACTCCATTATCTCGGAGTTGACAGTATATGTTTCGGAAGCGAATCCGGCAATATCAACGCTTTAACAAAAATTGCATCTGTTCTTGCCAGTGAGCCGGACGGATTCAGTGATTTAATAAGAGAACATCTTAAGACAGGTATGTCATATCCCGCGGCCAGAGAGGCAGCCATAACTTCCCTGGGCATTTTCGACGGTAAAAAGGTTCATAATTTACTTTCCTCACCAAACAATATTCTCGGTATAGAATATATTAAATCCGTAATAAGAAATGCATATGATATCAAGTGTTTTACTTATGAAAGAACAGGACTTGCATACGACGAAGCTTTTAACGAAACAAACGACGGTGCCGCTTTTGCTTCTTCATTTGCCGTAAGAAATGAAATATTCGAGCAGCTTGACGCACTTATGGCAACAATAGAAAATAACGCGGATTTGGATGATGATTCATTAAATGAAATCATACGAAATGATTTATTTAAAAAAGTATTTGAAAGTATACCGGACGAAACAGAGGATATTATGTCCGAAAGCTTTGGACGGGCAATGCCTGTGGGCATAGACGATTTTAAAGAAATGCTTGCATATAAAATAAACAGACTGATGTATGAAACAAATTTTAAAAAGAAAGAGCTGATTGAGAGACTTTGCGAATATGAGGGAATCGGTTATAATCTTGCCGGAAGAATTGCCAATAATTATTTACCCAAAGCAACAATTACAGAATCCATAATGAATATAAAGGATAAATCTCTTACATACACCGCCGTTTCCAGAGCTCTCATACATATTTTACTGGGTATAAAGAAAAAGCGTGACAATGATGCCATTGATAATCTTGATGATGCGTCAAACGGAGAGGTTTTTGTATTCGACAATAAACCCGATACGGTTCCGTATATAAGAATTCTCGGAATGAATAAAAAGGGAAGGGAATATTTAAATTCCATTAAAAAGGACTGTCTCGTTCCGATTATAACGAAGGTTGCCGGCAACGAAGAAATACTTGCCGAGGATATATTTGCTTCAAATTTATATAATCTTGTTATTGCAGAACAATTCGGAATTGACGTGCCGGATGAATTTAAACGCGGAATATATATTTACGAATCGGGCTTTACCGGAGAATCATTTTAAAAAAAGGTGAATCGATAATGTTCATAACACTGTTATGTAACCGAAATCGATTCACCTTTTTTTATTTTTCCGTAATTATTAAATCAGTTTTTAAAACTGTGAATAGGAGCCGGAATTCTTCCTCTTCTGTTAATAAATTCAGAGCAGTCAAAATTATTAACGGGCATTATAGGAGCATAACCCAATAAACCGCCGAATTCTACATTGTCTCCGACACCCTTACCGGCTACCGGAATAATTCTGACAGCCGTTGTCTTTTGATTAATCATTCCGATTGCCGATTCATCCGCAATCATACCTGATATGGTTGTCGCCTTTGTATCTCCCGGAATCGCTATCATATCAAGTCCGACCGAGCAAACACATGTCATGGCTTCAAGCTTTTCGATTGTTAAGCAACCCTTTTCTACGGCATTTATCATTCCCTGGTCCTCGGAAACCGGAATAAATGCTCCGCTTAATCCGCCGACATATGAAGAAGCCATAACTCCGCCCTTTTTCACCTGATCGTTAAGTAATGCAAGCGCCGCAGTTGTTCCGGGTGCGCCTACACATTCAAGACCTATCTTTTCAAGTACTTCGGCAACACTGTCTCCTATTGCAGGGGTAGGAGCAAGCGAAAGGTCTACGATACCGAACGGAACGCCGAGCCTTGCCGCCGCTTCCTCAGCTACCAACTGTCCTACTCTTGTAATCTTAAATGCCGTCTTTTTAATGGTTTCACAAAGAACCTTAAAGTCCTCGCCCTTTGTAGCCTTAAGAGCATGATTAACAACACCCGGACCGCTTACACCGACATTGATAACGGCATCTGTTTCAGTAACTCCGTGAAAAGCTCCCGCCATAAAAGGATTATCATCCGGAGCATTACATAAAACAACAATCTTGGCACATCCTATGGAGTCCCTGTCTTTTGTTAACTCAGCCGCTTCCTTGATTACTTCACCCAATAATCTTACCGCATCCATGTTGATACCCGTTCTTGTTGAGCCTACATTAACGGACGAACAAATATGTTCCGTTTCGGCCATTGCCTTTGGAATCGAACGAATAAGAAGCTCGTCAGCCTTCGTCATTGACTTAGATACAAGTGCCGAATATCCTCCGATAAAGTTTACTCCCGTTTCAACCGCCGCTTTCTCAAGAGCTTTGGCAATTTTCACAAAATCATCAGCCGAATTACAGCATCTTGATCCTACAAGAGCAATAGGTGTAACAGAAACTCTCTTGTTAACTACCGGAATACCGAAATCCCTGCCGATATCATCTCCGGTTTTCACAAGATTCTTTGCATATGAAACTATTCTGTTATAGACATTTTCACATGTTTTATCCAAATCCTCGTCAACACACGGAAGGAGATTTATTCCCATCGTAATTGTTCGAACATCAAGATTCTCCTGCTCTATCATCTTGTTGGTTTCGGTTACTTCATATAAATTAATCATAATATTATAAACTCCTGCTTCATTATGTTATATAAATATAACTGAGAATTAAATTCTATGCATCATATCAAAGATTTCTTCTCTTTGAATTTTTACGTTTACACCTATTTTTTTGCCTAATACTTCTAATTCATCGCTGATTTCTTCAAGAGTCTTTGTGCTTTCCTTCAAATCAACCAACATCATCATGTTAAGATAATCAGAAACAATAGTCTGGCTTATATCCAAAATATTAATTCCGTTATCCGCAAAATATGTACATACTTTGGCAATAATACCTACAGAATCATGACCTACAACCGTAACAACACACTTTTTCATAATATTCTCCTTATTGTCTATTTGTATAATTAATTACTTAGTTTATATTTCTATAATTTCGGACGGCTTATCACTGCTTGCAACCCGAATATCAAAATCATTGGCTCTGTATTCATGTTCGCCGCTGTCTATGCCGTGTCTTACCGTTTCATATGCCAGTAATTCATAATTATTATTTTTACTCAAATGCCCAAGCAGCAGAGTTTTTATATTGTCATGGAGCAAATGATTAATCAAATCGGAACAGTCATCATTTGACAGATGACCGTACCTGCTCATTATTCTTTGCTTAGTTTCATACGGATACGGACCGACTTCCAACATCTTTTTATCATGATTGGATTCCGCAAGCAGAATTCTGCAATTCTTTAACATATTAATCTGTGATTCGTTATATTCTCCGAGGTCCGTTACCACCCCTATCTTTTTAGTCGCATCATCCTTATGCCTTACCGTATAAGCTACCGGATCCGCCGCATCGTGACTTACGGCAAACGGATTAATAATTAAATCTCCTATAACAATATCACTGTCTTTATTGATTATGTTAAATAAATCCTTATCAATGCTTCCGAGAGATTTTTTCTTCAATATCTCTTCAGTCGTTTTTTTCGTTGTATAATATGCAATCCCGTCGTTTCTTGCGAGAACACCTGCTGCGGCAATGTGGTCGGAATGCTCATGAGTAAAGAAAACGGCATCTATATCCTTGATTGAAAGATCTGCCTTTTGTAATCCCTCACATATACGCTTTCTGCTTACACCCGCATCAATAAGTATATGCGTATTGTCCGAACCTATATATGTACAGTTGCCTCCGCTCCCGCTGGCAATACTCATTAAACGCATATTCATTACATACACCTTATTAATCAAGCAATAATTTCTGAATTCTCTGTAATTTATCCTTGGATATTAATTCATCATCCCAATTTGATATTTCAATAAATTTTGGATGAACGTCAAATTCCTTTATTCCGTTGTCAATTGTGTGAGGAATAATTCCTCTCAGGTATTTTTCCCTGATTTCCACATCCGACATCTGCGTGGACATTATCTCCAATATGTGTTCTGCGGTCATGTTTCTGTTTAGAACTAACCTCTTTATCCTTACATCCTCCGGAGAATAGATATACCATACTTCATCACATATTTTTTCATAGTGTGACTCAAGCAGCAATGCCGATTCGATAAAATAGTACCTGTATCTTCCTATTGTTTCCGGGTTGGTAATATCGGAAATAATCTCATTTTTAACTATCGGGTGAACAATGCTGTTAAGAACAGCTAACTTATTTTTATTGTTAAAAACAATATCTCCCAGAAGGTTTCTGTTTATCTCTCCGTTTTCAAGTAAAATGTCGTCACCGAAGAAAAAAACGATTTTTTTATATGCGATTTCTCCCTTTTTCATGAGATATTTGGCAATGTCGTCCGTATAAACAATCTTCGTATCGTTTCTTCCTTCCAGACTTTTAAGGAATGTACTTTTACCGGAACCTATACCGCCTGTTATTCCAATAACTTTCATATATTGTCCTATATCTGTATAATTAATGTCAATTATCAATGAGCATCCAACCAGTTATCTCCCTCTCCTATTTCAACTATAAGAGGAACCTTCAGTTCAACGGCCTTCGTCATTGACTCTTCCAAGATACTTCTTACTTCATCAACCTCATCACGATAAGTTTCAATAAGCAATTCATCATGTACCTGTAATATAAGTCTTGATTTAAGGTTTCGGGAATACAATTCATTAAATACCCTTACCATTGCAATCTTCATAATATCTGCGGCCGTTCCCTGTATCGGAGCGTTCATGGCTACCCTTTCGCCGAAGGATCTTAACCTGAAATTCTTCGAAGAAAGCTCCGGTATCGGTCTTTTTCTTCCTAAAATCGTCTCCGAATAGCCTTTTTCTTTGGCGCTTTTTACGAGATTATCCAAAAATGTTTTTATCTGTGGATATGATTCAAAATAACTGTCAATATATTTTTTTGCATCCGAAACAGATATGGAAAGATCATTACTCAGTCCGAAGGAACTTATTCCGTATATAATACCGAAATTAACGGCCTTTGCATTCCTTCGCATTTCAGGAGTTACCATATCAACCGGAACATGAAAAACCTGTGATGCAGTCATTGTATGAATATCTCTTGCACTTTTATATGCCTCAATTAATTTTTCATCACCGGACATATGGGCAAGTACTCTTAATTCTATCTGTGAATAATCCGCATCTAAAAATACGCATCCTTCTTTAGGTACAAATACCTTTCTTATCTGCCTGCCTATATCCATTCTTATGGGGATATTTTGTAAGTTAGGCTGAGATGAACTTATTCTTCCCGTCGCAGTTACCGTTTGATTGAATTCACCGTGTATCCTTCCGTCGGGTTCAATAAATGATACCAGACCTTCTCCGTATGTTGATTTCAGTTTTGTAAGTGTTCTGTATTCCAGAACGTTTGCAACTATGGTATATTCGGAAGCCAGCTTTTCAAGTACATCCGCCGCAGTTGAATATCCCGTCTTGGTTTTCTTTCCGTGAGGCAGGTGCAGTCTGTCAAACAGAACTTCTCCCAGCTGCTTCGGAGAACTGATATTAAAGTCAATACCCGCCTCGTCAACTATATGATCTCTTATCAGGTCTATTCTGTCCGTGAGTCTTTGAGTATAATTGTTTAACTCATCTTCTCTTACACGAATTCCCTTCATTGACATATCCGCAAGAACAAGACTCGCCGGCAATTCGATATCTTTATAAAGGCTGTCGCCTCCCGCTGAAATAAGCTTGGAATATATCTCTCTTCCGCAGTAAAACAATACGGAAGCTTCCAATACGGTTTGCTTCTGAACATCCTTTTTCAGGTCCTTCGGTGTTTCCTGCACTGTCTTAAGGTATGTAAAAGACAATATGTCATATGAATAATTTCCGGTATTGGGATCAATAATATATGCAGCCAGTCCCAAATCAAAAATATTGTCCACCGGAAATCCGTAACTTGTATCAAAGCCTAAATTTTTAATGAAAAAATTAACGTTATTGACGTATATCTTCGCAAATGATTCTCTATTTTCGGATTGAGATATTTTATTAAATAATTCTCTTACCGTACTCAATATCTGTTCTTTTGAAAGATACGGCTCTCCGACCGTATATACGCATTCTCCGAAAGCAACGGAAACAAATACTTTATCTCCGTCATTCATCAGACTGATTGATACGTTTCTGCCGTCGGAAATACTTTCAAAAACATCTTCGAATAATTTTGAATATTCGTCAAAGCTTTGAATCTCCGAAAGGTTTAATTCAGTCATTGCGCCCGTATTATTAAATATTTTGTCATCTATGCTGATTTCTTCACGGTCAGGCTCGGCACTTTCCTTTATCAGTTCACCGAACAGTTCTTCAATATCATCATTTGAAACATGTTTTGTTTCCTTTTTTTCGTCAGCCGCTTCAATGACCGTATCATCGGATTTGCCCGCATATCCTTTCTTTTTCAACCTGTCAACAAATGACTTCAGGTTCAATTTCATAAGCAATTCCATGGAATCGTCGTTGCAGATATCTTTTATCGAAGCGCTTTCAATATCTGTTTCTATAGGTGCGTCGACGTCTATCTTTGCCAGGAATTTGCTTAGAATAATATTATCTCTGCTGTCTGCGATTTTTTTAGCGGTTGATTTAGACTTTATTTCATCAATATGATTAAGCAGATTCTCTACGGTATGATATTCTGAAATAAGAGGTATTGCCGTTTTAGGTCCTATTCCCTTTGCTCCGGGAATATTATCGGACGTATCTCCCATAAGAGCCTTCAAATCCACAAATTCATCCGGTGTCACGCCGTATTCGTCAAAAAGTTCTGAAACGGTATAGGTTTCAACCGTGGTTCTGCCGCCTTTGGTTTTAGGATTCTTTATGGTGATATTGTCATCCAGTAATTGAAGTAAATCTTTATCTCCGGATATTATGACTACCTTTTTGCCCTTTGCAGACATTCTCTTTGACAATGTTCCGATAATATCATCCGCTTCATATCCTTTTTTTTCGGAAACGGTAATATTCATGGACTTAAGCACTTCTTTTATAAGAGTAACCTGAACTCTTAAATCAGGATCCATCGGCTTTCTGGTTCCTTTGTATTCATTGTACTTCTCGTGCCTGAATGTGGGTTCAGATCTGTCAAATGCCACTACCAGTTTGTCAGGGTTTTCTTCATCAATAAACTTGAACAGTATATTGAGAAATCCATATACGGCACCCGTTGGAGTACCGTCTGGAGCACTTAACGGAGGAATGGCATAAAATGCTCTGTTGAGTATGCTATGACCGTCTATAAGCATAAGTTCTGAACTCATATGAATACCTCTTGTTAAAATAAAAAAACGCAAATATAGAAATATCTATATCTGTGCTTAAAAAAAATATTTAAATTGTAATTCCTAATGCGGATGGTGGGAGTCGAACCCACACGATGTCACCACCGGCAGATTTTGAGTCTGCTGCGTCTGCCATTCCGCCACATCCGCAACTAACCATATTATAATAACATATATGATTAGATTGTTCAATATATTAAATTTTAAATAGGATTTCCGTTTGGCCATACCCAACCGATGTACCCCTGATATCCTCTGCATGTAGCAGTGGCATCCGAGTCAAATGACTGAATCGACTGAATTTTTATATAACCAACATTACTTGCAACCATGCCGTCACCGAGATATATTCCGATATGACCGTACTCGGCACCTGCCGCACCCCATCCCGAACTGATTACGCATGCTCCCACAGGTATGTTACTCATGCTTGTACTTCCCGACGAACTCCATTTAAGCCAATAATCTATGGCGTTTCCTCTCGGAGGCGTTATGCCCGTATAGCTGTATACACCTGATACCCATGCTGCACACCAACCCGGTAATGCAGGAAATGTTGAATTGCCGGCAGCCGCATTTCTTGCCACCTGTTCTCTGAGAGAAGCATTGCCGCTTGGTTTTGAGGAGTTATTTGTTGAATTTGAATAATCTTTATCCCCGTCATATGATTCTTTGTTGTTTTCCTGAGCCTGCAAAGCCGCTTTTTCAGCCTGCTCCCGTTGTTCGCGCTCAATTCTTTCCAATTCGGCTTTTCTCTTTGCCTCCGCGGCCTTTGCTTCTTCTTCGGCTTTCTTTCTTGCCTGTTCCTCTTCAAGTAAAGCTTTTGAAAATTCCGTATTCAGTTTCTCAATTTCGGATTTCTTTGATGTAATCAGATTATCGAGCTCTTTCTGTTTGTTGCTCATTTCCTCTTTTGCACTGTTCATCTCCGCAATCTGATAATTAAGCTCTTCTTTCAGGGAAGATATCTTATCTGCAGTTTTCTTAATTTCGTCAAGCTTTCCTCTGTCATATGAGTAAATCTTTTGATAATATTCCGCGGTGTTTAACACTTCCGCAAATGATTTAGATGAAATAAGGCTCTCGGTAAGACTTTTATTGCCGTTTTCATAATTATATTGTATTCGATATTTCATGTCCGAATACTGTTTATCCAATTCCTTTTGTGTATTCTCTAAATCCCTGTTAACATCATACATTTTTGAAATAAGATCTGTAGCCTTGCTGTCTAATCTGTTAATCTCGCTGTTGATGTTCTTAAGAGTATTCTCCAATTCGGAGAGTTCATTATTTGATTGATTTATTTTATTGTTTATTTCCTTGCTTGACTCGGCATTAATGTCGGCAGTTAATCCGACAACCGCAGTCCCGGCGGAAATAACGGCAGTTCCGACTGCTCCTGCTTTTATAATAAAAGATTTCATAATCCCCCTCGTTTATGATAAATCTGTATTTTATCTGCGTATCGGACAGTTTTTGTTGAATATTATGTTAATTATTTAACTTTTTAACAACAAATCAATTAACTGTATACATTAATTATAAAATAGTAATGTATAAGTAATTTGATTAATAACCGTCATGTAAATAATAACATATAATTAACATTATTTTATAATTAAATATTTTATATTAAATCAAAAGGCGTACAACAATAAATCCAATATATAATTTATTGTCATACGCCCTAATGATATTTTATTGTGATTAAATATATAATCAATTAAATTCTTCTGATTGTTGTAGGTCCGCCTATAATATTTATTGACGAATACTGTACCGACATACCCGGCTGAGGTGCATGAATCATCTGACCGTTCCCTACATATATACCTACATGACCCGGATAACAAACAATGTCGCCCGGCTGAGCTTCAGATAATGAAACAGCTCTTCCCGTAGCTGCAAGCGCGGAAGACTGACGAGGTACGCTTATACCGACAGCCGCATACGCGTTATGCACAAGACCGGAACAGTCAATACCGTCGTAGCTGTTGCCTCCCCATACATACGGTGTTCCCAAATAGCTTGCTGCGGCTGAAACCACATCGCCGTATGAAGCACTTCCGGCTGAGGATGATGAATATGATGAAGATGAATCACCTTCGGTAACGGAAGATGAACCACCGGAATATCCCGAATTATCCGAAGAATCGGCAACCGAAACAGCGTTACTTCTTGTTGCGGCTGCTTCAGCCTGTGCTTTTGCAGCTGCTTCAGCCTGTGCTGCTGCTTCTCTTGCAGCTGCTGCTTCCATAGCTGCCGCAATCTGTGAATCAAAGTTCTGAACGGTAGCTCTCTTATCAGCTATTGTCGATTCAAGCTTTGATTTCTTCTCCTGATATTCCTGCTGTGAAGCCGCAAGCTCGTCCATGTCTGATTTAAGTTTTTCGTTAAGAGCCTTTATCTGCTTGGTTGTGGCATCAAGTTCATTAAGAGCTTTTCTGTCATAATCATACATTTTCTGAGCATATTCCGTCTTATTGAGCGCTTCACTCATATCGCTTGAAGTAATAAGCGCTTCTTCAACGGTTTTATTCTTATTCTCGTACATGTACTGAATACGAAGTTTCATATCCTGCTCTTGCTTTTTTTGCTTCTCTTCGGCAACCTTTAAATCAGCCTTTGCCTTATCCATCTGATTATTAAGATCGGCGGCTTTGCTTTCAAGATTGTCAATCTGCTGTAAAGCGTCGGTTAATTCTGCCTGTAAAGAGTTGATTTCAGATTCAGCATTATTCTTCTGATTCTGCAAATCGTTAACTTCATCGGCAAATACCGTTGAAATCATAGGTGTTGACACAGCTGCGGCACCTGCAACCGATATTGTAATAAGTTTCGCGAGTTTCTTAGATTTATAAAATTTCATAACTGAATAATTCCTTTTCCAAATACTTCATGTAATCCATCAAGTATATAATTTTAAAATTTCGGTAACAAAAATACGTGACGGTTAATTGTTACGCAATTATTACTGTTGTTTTACAAACTACTAGTACAGTATATATGCAGTATTACAAATTATCAAGCAAATATAGCTTTTTATAATATAAAAAAAGTGTGAATCCTTAATTTATAATTACATTATAAACTTTTAAGATTTACACTTTTTGAAACTTCGGTTATGAATATATTATTGTCTGTTCTTGTAATCATCGGCAAGCTGTTTCATCTCTTTTGCGTTTTCTTTAACATTTTCCGTAATTTTACTTCCGCCCAAAAATCTTGCCAACTCGTTTATCCGTGCTTCTTCATCTAATTTTTTCATATCTGTGATTGTCTTTTTATCACTTACTTCCTTATATACATAAAAATGTGTGTCAGCCATTGCAGCTATTTGCGGAAGATGCGTGATACATATAATCTGATGTGATTTTGAAATATTGTGCATCTTTTCAGCAACACATTGAGCCGTCCTGCTGCTTATTCCGGTATCTATCTCGTCAAATACCATTGTTTCGGTAATATCCCTCTCGGCAATTACACTTTTTATTGCAAGCATAATACGACTGATTTCTCCCCCCGATGCAATATTTTTTAAAGGTTTCACATCTTCTCCGGAATTAAGACTGATTAAAAATTCCACATCGTCAAAGCCGTTATATGAAAATGAATTGTTCTTTTTTACTTCAATCAAAAACTTAACATTGTTGAAATTCAAATCCCGCATTTCAGACATAATAGATGTTTGAACATTTTCCGCGATCTCGATTCTTCTGTCATGTATAAGTTGACACACATGATTCATTTCACTAATGAGGCCGTCTATTCTCTTCTTTAATTTGGTAATATATTCATCGGAATTTAAAAGGGTATCAAGTCGTTCTTTTTTATCTTCAAGTACCGCAAGAATATCCTTTACATTTCCGTTGTATTTCCTCTTAAGAGAATTATATAAATCAATTCTGTCTGATATACGAGAAAATTCTTCTTCATCAATTTCATTATTCCCGATATAGGAATACAGTTCTCCTCCGACATCCGAAAGAATATTTTCGGCATCTCTCAAAGAATCGTATATTTGAACCAATTCTCTGTCGTGGTTAACCGCATCGCCGAGAGATTTTATTGCTTTGCCGAGCAGATCAATACTGTTATAATCGCCCGACTCAAGAAATTGCAATGACTCCGCAACTCCTCTTCTTATTTTTTCCAAATACGAAAGTTTAGAGAATTTTTCATCCAACTCCGTATCTTCTTCGACACTTAAAGATGCTTCGTCTATTTCTTTTATTTCATATTCCAGCAAAGAGATTTCTCTTTCCCTTAAGCCTGCGTCATCGCCTATACTTTCGATTTTCGAATTGCATTCCGTATATTCTTCAAATAATTTCTTTTGTCTTTCAAGAAGATTATTCAGCTCTTCGTCTCCGAATGAATCCACCAGTTTTAATTGATTTTCACTTTTAAGAAGCAAAAGGTTATCACGCTGACTGTGTATGTCAATAATCATTGAAGACAGCGATCTGACCTGTGATGCGGACACCGTCACGCCGTTTATCTTAAATACCGACCTGTTAGGCAGAATCTTTCTCCAAATAATTATGTCTCCGTCCGATAAATCTATTGAATCCGGTTCGATAACAGCTTTCAATTTAGCGATATCATCTATATGAAATGATACCGAAATAAATGAATACTCTTTTCCCGCTCTGATTACATCCGAATTAACCTTTGCACCCAATGCGGTATTAACGGCTCCCAGTATAACAGACTTACCTGCACCGGTTTCGCCGGTTATTATATTAAGACCTTCGTTAATATCTATATCCAGACAGTCAATAAGTGCATAGTTCTCAATATGTATATTAGTTAACATTAATATCCTCTCTTGATTTGAGTACAATGTGCAGTCTTTCTTTAAGGGCTGTGGCATCTTCCTTTGATGATGTGGCAGCCATAATAGTATCGTCTCCCGCAACGGAACCGACAACCTCTTCCAAGTCCATCGCATCAAGAGCCGCGCAAACCGCACCTGCCATACCCGGAACCGTTTTAATAATAAGAAGATTTTGAGCAACAGACATGGATATAAATCCATCCCTCATTACATTTACATATTTATCAGCCAGGTTAATATCCGCAGACTGATATATTACATATTTCTGATGTTTGCCGTCTATGGATGTCTTAGTAAGATTTAATTCTCTGATATCTCTTGAAACCGTTGCCTGCGTAACATTGTACCCCGCAAGATTCAAAGCGTCAGCCAATTCCTCCTGAGTCTCAATGTTATTTTTTCTGATTAATTCGATTATTTTATTTTGGCGTTCAGACTTCATGTATCCTCCTGCTTAAATTCAATAGTCAAAACTTTAATGATCCATCATCTTATCTCTGATTCTCTGCAAGAAACTTATTTTACTTGTCTTTGCAAATATCGCGCACTCAGGATGTTTTGTAATTACAACCTTATCTCCCGGTACAAGCGCAAAACCGGTTTCACCGTCAAATGTAACAACTCTTTCGTCAGCCAATTGCTTACTGTCTGTCATAACAACAGTAACTTCTGCATTACAATCCAGTATAATACTTCTTGAATTAAGAGTATGAGGACAAATCGGAGTTATCATTATATCTTTTGCGGTAGGCTCAATTATCGGACCTCCGGCGGAAAGAGCATATGCGGTCGAACCGGTAGCCGTCGATATAATAAGACCGTCGGCAACATATGTATTTAAATATTGATTGTTAACCACAACATCAAAATCAATTACTCTCAATGAACCTCTTCTGTTAATTACTATATCGTTTAAGGCAAAGTCTTCATATACCACTTTTCCGTCTCTTATTACCTGACCTGAAATCATCATACGGTGGTCGATTTTAAAGTCTCCGCTGACTATTCTTTCAAGAGCTTCGTCAACCGTTTCCATCTCACAATCCGTAAGGAATCCGAGAGTTCCGATATTTACTCCCAAAATAGGCTTTTGAAGCACATGAAGATCCCTTGATGTTTGAAGTATTGTTCCGTCTCCTCCGAGAACAACTATTATGTCAACATCATCGGGAACATCATCCGGGTTTGTATATAAAAACTTCGTATTGTCCAAGTTTGAATTACTGTCATTACACTCGCAAATATGTCCCATTGATTCAATTTTTCTTCTCAGTTTGTCTATTGCTGCGCCGTCGGCATCTTTCCTTTTATTAGCGAGAAGAAAAAACTTTATTTTCTTACTGTTCGAATCACTACTCATTCCGTTTAACTCCATCAACACAACAAATATGAATAATTATTATATTAAGGTAAGCGAAGCATTTGCAGCATCCGTTACCGCAATAATTTTTTCATGGAGAACTTGCATATCGGTTATGCCGACATTGCCTCCTTTTCCCAAATACAATAAATATTCTATATTTCCTTCCGGTCCCTTTATAGGCGAATAATCCAATCCAATAATATTGAATTTTGAATTTATTGCAAATTCAATAACATTTTCTATTACTTCTTTATGAACGTTAATATCTCTTACAACTCCGTGTTTTCCCACTTTGTCTCTTCCGGCTTCAAATTGCGGCTTAATAAGACAAACCATTCTTGCGCCGTCCTTTATAATTGAATATGCGGCCGGAAGAATTTTTTCAAGGGAGATGAATGACACGTCACAACCTGCAAAATCTATAGGTTCACCTATATCATCCGGTGTCAGATATCTGAAATTGGTTTTTTCCATGCAAACAACCCGTTTGTCATTTCTAAGGCTCCAAGCCAACTGGCCGTGCCCGACATCAATGGAATAAACCTTTAAAGCTCCGTTTTGAAGCATACAATCCGTAAAACCGCCTGTACTTGCTCCGATGTCCATACAGACCATACCGTGTAAATCAATATTGAAAGCTTTAACTGCTTTATCCAACTTTAAACCGCCTCTGCTTACAAAAGGCGGCTTTTCATCTTTTACGACAATATCGCAATCATCAGAGAATGTATCGCCGGCTTTTGTTTCCTTTTGACCGTTTACGTATACGCTCCCTGCCATTATTAATGCTTTTGCTTTTTCTCTTGAACCGATTAAGTTTCTTTCAACAAGAAGTACATCAAGCCTTTTCTTTGCCATAATTACCTACCAAATTATTATAAGCGGATTCCACCCTCTTATATATTGACTCCGTATCCATTCCTAATTCGTGGAACAGTATGTTAATGTTTCCATGCTCGACGTACGCATCGGGAAGTGCTATCGGAAGCACTTTTACATCTATATCATTACTTAAGACATACTCACATACATGTTCGCCGTATCCTCCCGACAAAACATTTTCTTCCATTGTAACAATAAGCTTATGCTTCTTTGAGAGCTCTTTAATAATCTGTCTGTCTATGGGGCTGACAAATCGTGCATTAACCACTGTGGCGTCTATACCCTTATTTTTCAGCTTTTCCCGTATCTTCAGTGCATTTTCCATCATTCTGCCCACCGCAATGACGGCAATTTCATTTCCTTCGTATACATATTCTGAACATCCGTATCTTATCGGCTTAATATCATCTTCCAATATGTTACTTGCCGTACCGCTTGGATACCTTAAAGCAATAGGTCCTCTGTGAACATTAACGGCATAATCGATCGACTGTCTCAGTTCTTCCGCATTAATCGGTGCAAGTACCGTCATATTCGGAATACATGACAAAAATGAAATATCAAAAATCCCCTGATGTGTTTCACCGTCACTTCCTACCAGACCCGCATGGTCTATTGCAAATATGACTTTAAGGTTCTGATTGCATACATCGTGTATCATCTGGTCATAAGCACGCTGCAAAAAAGAAGAATAAACGGCAAATACCGGTATCATTCCCGCAGCCGCCAACCCCGCAGAAAATGTTGTGGCATGCTGTTCCGCAATTCCCACATCAAAATACCTTGTCGGAAATTCTTCCGAAAACGCAGTAAGACCTACACCGTCAGGCATAGCCGCGGTTATGCCTACTATCCTGTTATTTTCTCTTGCAAGTTCGCATATCTTTTCGGAAAAAACCTTCGCATATGATTTGGATGTATTCTTTTTCTTAGGTTCTCCCGTTTCCACAATAAACGGACTTACGCCGTGAAATTGCTGAGGATAATCCTCGGCAGGAGCATATCCTTTACCTTTTACGGTTTTAACATGCACAAATACAGGTCCCTTTATTTCGGATGCCGCCTCAAATGTTCTGATCAGCTGGAATATATTATGACCGTCAATCGGGCCGAAATATGTAAGTCCGAAGGATTCAAACAGTTCTCCAGGAAGAAGTCTGTGTCTGATCCTGTCCTTTGATTTCTTCAAATTCCTGATTAACATTTCGCTGTACGGTAGTTTCTCAAGAATATTTTGTAAATTGTGTTTTATTTCAATATATCTGTGGGATGTTCTTATATTATTAAATATTTCCGATACTCCGCCCACATTGTTTGCTATTGACATATTGTTATCATTTAACACAATTGTGTAGTTGCCCTTAACGCTTGAAATGTTATTAAGAGCTTCAAAGGCCATACCTCCCGTAAAGGAGCCGTCGCCTATAACAGATACGACTTTGTATTTCTGATTCATTATGTCTCTGGCTTTTGCTATGCCAAGCCCCGCAGAAAGAGATGTTGTACTGTGCCCCGTATCAAAGGCGTCATAATCACTTTCCTCTCTCTTCGGAAACCCGCTGATTCCTCCGAACTTCCTGAGGTGATCAAATTCCGTCTTTCTTCCTGTAAGAATTTTATGTGCATATGACTGATGACCTACATCCCATATGATCTTATCCTTAGGAAGATCATATACAATCTGAAGAGCCATGGTCAGTTCGACAACACCGAGATTAGATGCAAGGTGTCCGCCGGTTTTACTTATTTTATCAATAAGAAATCTTCTGATTTCGGCAGCCAGCTGTTTATATTCCCTTGGACTGATATTTTTAATATCATTAGGTTTATTTATTTTATCTAGTACCATTTATCCACATCTTTCTAATTTCCATACGGATAAACATATATCATTTGTTCCTTACGGTTAAATAAGTAATAAGTTCCGTTAAGAAATCATTGTTTCCCAAACTTTTCAATATATCTATGGCTTCCGAAGAATAATTTTCAACATCTTCCTGAGCCTTTTCAAGTCCATACAGAGATACATATGTCGTCTTCATGTTATCCGCATCCGAATGTACCGGCTTTCCGATTACATCTTCTTTTCCTATTTCATCCAACATATCATCTCTGATTTGAAACGCAAGACCTATAAGCTTTCCTGCTTTTTCTATCTTTAACAATTCATCATCCGAACATCCGGCAAGAATTGCTCCGATCTTTAAAGCGGCTCTTATTAATGCTCCCGTTTTAAGGTCAAATATAAAATCCAGTTCATCGCTTGTTATTGATTGACCTGTTTTTACAACATCAAGAGTTTGTCCGCTTATCATGCCGTACAATCCTGCGGCTCTCGAAAGCTCTTTCCCCGCTTTTAATACATTTAAAGCGTATTCTTTATTTAATTTGCTTACGCTGTACGAGACATTAAAAAGTATTTCATATGCATAATTAAGAAGTGCATCTCCCGTTAGTATGCCTATATCCTCGCCATATTTGACATGTGTGGTCGGAAGTCCTCTTCTCAATGCATCATTATCCATGGCAGGCAGGTCATCATGAACCAAAGAATAAGTATGAATATATTCTATGGCTGTCATGAACTGCTCAAGCACTTTTCTGTGAGATTCATCTCCGTTCAATAATTTAAACGCCTCGCTCACCAGCATCGGTCTGAGTCTTTTTCCGCCGGCCGAAACACTGTATTTCACAGGCTCGATAATAAGCGAATAAAACCCGCCGTCTTCCGGAAGATTATCAATAAGCACTTTATTGATATAATCTACCCTTTTTTTTAATTCTATATCTAAGTGCATATTATTTCTCCGCTTTAATTATTCGTTAATAACAGTAATCTGTTTTTCTATCATATCAAGCCTTTTGGCAGTATCTTCTACGAGAAGTGTTCCTTCTTTGTACATTTCAAGGGCTTCTCCCAAAGAAATCTCTCCTGATTGCATTTTGGATACAATCTCATCTAATTTTTCAAAATTTTTTTCGATCGTATCGGAATTAGATTTATCTAATATGTTTTTATTTTCTTCACTCATATAAGCCTCCGTTAATCAGGTATCCAATATATTTACGTTATCAATATTATTGACCGTGGTATTTATTTTACCGTCTTTAAGATAAATACTGACGTTATCCCCCACGTTAATATCCCGTACGGATACTATTCTTCTCTGCCCGGATTCCAGATAACCGTATCCGCTTGAAATCCTTTTTACAGGCGAAAAAGCGTCAAGATTATTATAAATAAGTTTAAGTTTATTTTTATTAACATCTATACTTTTGTGTATAGATGTTAATAATGAATTCCTGATAAACGGTAATCTGCTTTTATACTGAACCGTCATACCGGACAATGTATATTTTAATTTATCGGCCAATAAGTTGTTTGCGCCTTTACGCTCTTCCAAAACATTAGACAATAACAAGCCTATACGCTCCTTAAAAGAGGATAATTTTTCTTTATTTTGGGCAAGTTTTTTTGCGGGACTTAATGCCGTAAGCATATCATTTGCAGACTTTAATCTGTTTTTGTGCTCATTTATTATTCTCCTTGCGGCCGATAATAATGTATCCTTATATGTATCCAGCGAAAGAATTATTTCATTAATGTCAAACGCCGCAATTTCAGCCGCCTCTGACGGTGTTGCCGCTCTTTTGTCGGCAATATAATCTGAAATTGTATAATCAATCTGGTGACCTACAGCCGAAATAATCGGCGTTTCGGCATAAAATATCGCCTTAGCCACCTCAGGCTCATTGAAAGCCCACAAATCTTCTATCGAACCGCCTCCGCGCCCGACTATAATTACATCCAACCCCAGTTTGTCAAGTGTTTCTATTCCTCTCGCAATGCTTAATTTTGCATTAACACCTTGAACAAGTGCCGGATATAAGACGATTTGTGCATACGGATTTCTTCGTTTTATTATCTTTTCTATATCTCTGAAGGCCGCGCCGTCCGGAGCGGTACAAACTCCTATCCTTGTCGCAAATTTAGGTATCGGCTTCTTGTGCTCATCATTGAATACACCGGATTTACGGTATCTCTCCATAAGCTCCTGTAACTTTTGATACAGGTCGCCTACTCCTTCTTTTGTAATGCTGTTAACATATATTTGATATCTTCCGTCTCTCTCATATACATCCACTCTGCCGTTGACTATGATTCCCATACCTTCTTCAAGACGAAATGTCAGATTGGATGCATTGCTTCTGAACATAACGGCCGAAACGGCAGAGTTTTCACCGCTGTCGCCCTTGCTCTTTATTGTAAAATATATATGTCCCGTGGCATTATGATACTTCACGTTAGAAGCTTCTCCCTTAATATATATATTGCTTAATAAATATTCACTGTTTATAAGTCTTTTAATAAATGTATTAAGTTCCAGCACGGAATATATTTTTTTGTTCTCTTCCATTTACCCGGGCCTCAATTATCCGCTGTTTTTTCCTTAACGATATTTGAAAGAATTCCGTTAATAAATGATCCCGCGGAATCATCTCCGTATTTATGCGCCAATTCGATTGCTTCATTCATGGCAACTCCGTCAGGAATATCGTCATCATATAATATTTCATAAACCGCAAGACGAAGAATGGCGAGTTCCGCTTTGGCAATTCTGTCTATTTTCCACTTGTTTGACAATGCTTCGATTTTCTTGTCTATTTCGTCTATTTCGGAAACAATATTATTGACTTTTAACACTATATAATTTTTATCATCTTCGGAGAATTCAATATGATCATCGTTTACATTTTTTGCTGTATCTAAATAATTACAAACTATAAGATCACAATCCTCCGGCGCTTTATGAAAATCATACCCGAAAACAATCTTAAATATGTGTTCTCTTACAGCGCTTCTCGACATATTCTTAGCCATTATTCATTCTCCACGGAAACACCTGTTATTCGTACATTAACTTTATCAACCGACAACCCCGTCATTGTTTCAATCGCCTGCTTAACGCGAGTTTGTACCTGAGAAGATACATCAGGTATCGCATAGCCGTCCTTTATGTTTATGGAAACATCCACAGATATTACTCTGTTGTTAATGTGAATTTTCACACCCTTTGACAGCTTTCCGGCTCCAAGTCTCGACGCTACGGCATTTGTGATGTTTCCCGACAATGAAGCAACTCCCTCTACCTCTGTAGTGGCAAGTGCCGCAATAACAATTAACACCTCATCAGAAATACTGATTTCTGCTATACCGACACGGTCTTTTATGGAATATTTAATATTACCTTTTGAATTACCAGTCATATTAATCACCCTACCTTTATAAATCTGTCTATATTTATACATCTATGATTAATGATATTAATCAAATCATTGTTTTATATTGGGTTATTATATCACAGTATTTGTAAATGTGTGTATATTTATACATAAGTTGCACTGTGAAATATTCATAAATAACAAAAAGACGAAGTGTATTCACTCCGCCTTAAAAAATCAGGAAACACAAAATGCATCCGTAAATGTTAAATAATCAGCCAACTTTCAGCCTTCTGCAAGTTTTTTTAAATTTTCTTCAAACGGTGCATAAGCAATTCCGTTTTCCGTAATTATTGCCGTAATAAGATCGGCATCCGTAACGTCAAATGCCGGATTATAAACATTAATATCTTCCGGAGCCATTGGCTTTTTAAACCACATACTCGTAACTTCTTCTATGTCTCTTTGCTCAATTACAATATCATTTCCCGTTTCGGAAGCAAAATCAATTGTTGATGAAGGAGCGCATACATAAAACGGAATGTTGTAACGTTTGGCTGCAATGGCAAGAAGAAGTGTTCCGATTTTATTGGCTGTATCGCCGTTGGCCGCCACTCTGTCGCATCCAACGAACACTGCGTCAATTTTTCCGTCCTTCATAAGAGACGCAGACATGTTGTCACATGCAAGAGTAACATCCATTCCCGCACTTGACAGTTCAAATGCCGTAAGTCTTGATCCCTGAAGAAGAGGTCTTGTCTCGTCGCAATATATTTTGAAATTATAACCTTTTTCTTTTCCGAGATACATTACGGATGTTGCCGTTCCGTATTTGACTGTCGCAAGCTTTCCGGCATTACAGTGTGTAAGAAGAGAGTCTCCGTCTTTGACCAACGTAAGTGCATGTTCGCCTATCTTCCTGCACATTTCAATGTTGTTGTCATATATGGCGCAGGCAGCTTCCTTTATACCGTTAACGATATAATCAAGACGGTCTCCTATATAATCTCCCGTAAAATTATCGTTTGCTTTAACCGCAGCCTCGTATGTTCTGTTTAATGCCCATGACAAGTCCACCGCCGTCGGTCTTGACAGATTAATATATTCTCTTGCATCGCTTAACTGAAGGAAGAATTCTTTAATAATATCTTCATCGGAATATCCCTCATCATTTGCAATTTCCATTGAACCGGGAACTTCGTTATGAGTACGGCTGTATGATATCTCCTTTGAAGCAAGATAAAGAGCAAATGCTCCCGTAATGCCGATTGCGGGAGCTCCTCTTACCGCAAGTCTGCTTATGGCATCTCTAATATCTTCCTGTGTACTTAGCTTTAATATTTTGATGTCATCGGGAAGCCTTGTCTGATCTATAATTTCTATACAATCATGTTCATCGTTTAATCGTACGGTTTCATAATCCAATATATTCTTTTTCATGATTAATCTCCTTATGTGTTGATTTACATCACGTTCAAATCAAGCCATTTGTCGACATAACTTTTGCCGTTAGCAAAAATATCGCTTTCCGACATAAGTATTTTTGCAAACAACAATAATTTGCGCTCCGAAACGGCTCGTTTTTCCTCATCTTCAATGGATGTGATATCCTTTACCTTTGCCATTCCGACTATTCTTCTTATTATCTCCGTTCCTGCATACCCTGCGGTGTCCTTAAGAATATTTTCCATATATTTATTCTTAAATATTATATTGTCAGCCATAATGTCAGAACATTTTTCATCATATAATACATTTGATTTTTCTAAAAACAAATCTATGATGTCTCTGACAGTGTCCAAAATCCACTTTTTAAATAATTCCGCATCAATATCGTTTTTTTCGGATAATACTTTGTCTGCATGTTCATATGCAAACAGCAGATTGGCTACGATATTACCGATGTCATAACCGGCAGGACCGTAAAACGCGAATTCGGGATCGAATACATATAAATGATCCTTATTAATAAATATTGAGCCTGTGTGCAAATCCCCGTGGATAAGAGAATCCGCATTGTTCATAAATTTATATTTAAGTTCGGCTGCTCTTGCCTTTAAGCTTTCATCGGAATAAATATTCTTTGCAATAAATTCCCTGTTTTTTTCGAAAGGATTGTTTCTTTTATTATAGTCCGAATAAGGTTCCGAAAACACAAGATGTTCGGTAAGATCACATAAATCCGGATTGATAAATCTTCCGACAAGTTTCTTTTTTTCCATATGATTCATAACAATATCGCCGGATAAAATCAGAGTTTTTGCAAGGAAATCCGAAATCTGTTCCGCAAAAAGAGGGAACACATTCCCCTTTAACAATTCTGTTCTCATCATGCCGTGTCCTATCATATCTTCCATAACCTGAACACACATTACTTCATCATATAAAAAAACTTTAGGTACATATCCCGGAGCAAATTCTGCCTGCAATCTAAGGACGTTGGCTTCTATTCTGCCTCTGTCAGTGGACAGCTTAAGATCCTTTGAAATCCTGAGTTCCTCCCCGGCCTGTTTAATTATTATACTCTTGCCGTTCTCATTAACGAGCCTGAAAACATAATTAAGATTACCGTCGCCTATTTCCTTACATACAAGTTTATCTTCACTGTCAAAATATTCCGGAAGCTTTTCTCTTATATATCCTTCAATATCCGATTCTGACATCAAAAAATACTTATCATACATAAGATTAATCCTTTCTCGCTCTGTAAACCTCAAGCAACTTTTCTTTTTCTATGGCGGAAAGAGGAAGATCCGGTCCGAGAGCTTCGGAAGCAATAACAATCTGAGCCAGCTTCTCAACGGCTTCTGCCTTACTGAAGGCCTGGCTTACGCTTTTACCGGCCGCAACAAGTCCGTGGTTGGCAAGCAGTACCACATCTTTATCCTTATCCAGGAAATATTTTTCAAAATGAGCATAAACCGCAGGTGTTCCCGGTCTGCCGTACGGGCAAACCGGAATGTCTCCGCCGTAATACATATACCCTTCAGCCATTTCGTTTGATATCGGCCTTCCGACCAGGGCAAATGCCGTTGCATACGTGCTGTGATTGTGTACTACGGCACTTATGTCCGGACGAAGTTCATAAATCTTAAGATGCATACCAAGTTCACTTGAAGGCTTCCACTTCGATTCTTCCACAAGATTGCCGTTCTTATCAACTTCCAATATCATGTCAGGAGTAATTTTCTCTTTATCCTGCTGTGTGGGAGTTACAAGAAAGTTCTCGCTGTCAGGTATTCTTACGGTTATATTTCCTTCAAACGTATTGAGCATTCCCAAATCATATTGCTTTTTAAAGTAATAAATAATATCTCTCTTTAAATCATCTTTTATCATTGCAGATATCCATATAAATAACAAAATTGCATACTGTATTAATGCAATTAAAGAAATGTATACTTTTCCTTTCGTATTGTAAATATTTATAAAAGTATTCTACTACAATTATCGTAAGTTTTAAACATTTCAAGCCATAAATAGGCATATGTAAAAAAAACGGAAGCATATAACCGTTTTACTCGGCAAATGCTTCCGCAAAAATTAATAATTAATATTTAATCGTTTTGAAAAAACTTATTCGCTTCTTAAAGCTTCCACAGGGTCTTTCTTGGCAGCCCTTCCCGCCGGAAGCAATCCGCCTATAAATGTTACCAAAACGCTTATTCCTACAAGAATAATTGCATGAACCGGATTAAGTACCACAGTAACATTTGCTTCTTCCACAACACTTCTGATTATTGCCGTGGCAGGTATATCCAACAAATATCCGACTCCTATACCTATTCCTCCGGAGAATAATCCGATAATGATTGTCTCTGCGTTAAATACCTGAGCAATGTTGGATTTGGATGCTCCCAGTGCCCTTAAAATACCTATCTCTTTTGTTCGTTCCAATACGGAAATATGTGTAATAATTCCGATCATTATGGAAGAAACCACCAGGGATATGGACACAAAGGCTATAAGTACCGCAGAAATTACGGTAACCATACTTGTTACCGAATTAGCTATCACGACTACATAATCCGTAAACGTAATTTTTTCATTTTCAGGAACGGTTTTATTATAATCATTTATTGCATTAATCAGCTTGTCTTTGGATTCAAAGCTGTCCGTATAAATATTAATGGATGAAGGATTGTCCTTATCTATCATACCCAATTTATTAAGAGTATCTTCATAAGTAATATTTCCTATGTAATCTTTATAAATACTAAGTAACGCTTCTTCATCCGATGTGGTATCAACCCAATTATCCAAGGCCGCAGCCATCATTGATTCATATGTCGCTCCGTTTGTCAATGTCTGCGGAACCATTCCCGCATTCGGCTGAACAGGCTGTTTGGAATTCGCCGCAATCAATGTATAAGTCTGAACTTTTTTACTGTCCGGAAGCGCCTTTAAATAACTTTTCGCCGCCTCCACCTTCTCTTCATCGGTAGATACATTGAATTTGGTTCCGGTTATTACACTCTTATCTTTGCTTTCCAATTGTGCCTTTACGACATCGGATTGTGATTCAATATCATAAATGCGATCAGTCATTTTAGATGTAAAGCCTATAGGTGTATCAAATGTGGAACCGCCGTTTCTTCCCTTTGATTTTACAATTCCCACTATCTTAAACGGAATTGATTTGTCAAGGTAATCTTTTTGATTGAGAGATGACAATTCTTCTTTATAAAATGTTCCGTTACCGCTGCTCTTATAAAATTCACATGTAGGAATCATGTAATATTCTTTACCGATAACCTTTGAATAATCCGATATAATTTCAAAATCGCTGGTATTTACATCAGCTTTATCCGCATAGTCATCATATTCATCCTGCGTAATCAGCCCCATGCTGTATGCCTGCGAAAGTGTTATGGAATTGGCTTCATCCAAAAACAGTACGGCTTCGTTGTATTCTGTAGGCCATCTTCCGCTCACCACACTGTAACCTTCGGTCATGGTCGCATTAACGCCCGTTTTATCTCTGTTTGAAGGTATTTCGGAAAAAATCGTTGACTTCTCCGTATTACTTCTTCCTATCAGAGACGACATCATGCTTAAAGTACCGCCGGTAGTACTTCCGTCACTGGGAGAACTTGAGGAATCAATATATTCCCCCTTTGAATCTTTTGAAAGAACAGTAAATGTCATGTCATATTCATATGATACACCGTTTTCTCCTATGTACTTATGAATATCGGAATCAGGGTTGTCAATATACTTTTTAAATGCCGACAAATTATTCCTGATGATGTTAAAGCCCCTTAACCCGCTGACAGATCCGTATACTCCCTCTCTCTCCGTCTTACCGGCATTAGGATTACTTGTAAATCCCGATGATGTTATTGATGATAAATCAACCGTTTGGGATTGTATAAGTAAAGGATATGAACTAAGGGTGTCCTTTTGAAGTGTATCCATATAATCATTTACGCCGGAAGAAAGCGATAAAATAAGCGCGATACCCACAATACCTATAGATCCCGCAACAGATGTAAGAATTGTCCTTCCCTTTTTTGTTTTCAGGTTATTTAAGCTGAGCTTAAATGCCGTTCCAAGGCTCATTCCGACTTTATTCCTACGCACGCTCTTATTTTCGGTTATTTCACTTAATTCCACAGGATTGGAATCAGACTTAATTTTTCCGTCGGTTATGGAAATTATTCTTGTGGCATAATCCTGTGCCAGTTCAGGGTTATGAGTTACCATAACCACAAGTCTGTCCTTTGATACTTCTTTAAGCAGTTCCATTATCTGAATGCCCGTTTCCGTATCAAGAGCCCCGGTAGGCTCATCGGCAAGTACAATCTCCGGATCGTTGGCAAGCGCTCTTGCAATGGCAACTCTCTGCATCTGTCCTCCGGAAAGCTGATTAGGCTTCTTGTTTATATGTTCTTTAAGTCCTACCTTCTCCAAAGCCTCTGCAGCCCGCCTTTTTCTTTCGGCCGGAGACACTCCGGCTATTGTAAGCGCAAGCTCAACATTGGATAAAACGGTTTGGTGACCTATAAGATTGTAAGATTGAAAAACAAATCCGACAGAATGATTTCTGTATGCGTCCCAATCCTTATCCTTATAATCCTTGGTTGAAATTCCGTTAATAAGCAGATCTCCGGATGTAAAATGATCCAATCCGCCTATTATGTTCAACATTGTCGTTTTACCCGAACCTGACGGTCCGAGAACAGCTACAAATTCACTGTCACGAAACTTAATGCTTACATGATCTAAAGCGTGATTAACAAAACCTCCGGTATTATACTCTCTTACAACATCCTTTAATTCAAGCACGACATCACCCCGTATTCCTGCTTAATTTGCAATCTCATTTATTAAATACATTAATTTGTGACAAATATCATTCCAGTCATAATTTGCATTTACATATTTAAGGCCGTTTTTACCGAGACTTCTGTTCTTTGAGGCGTCATTTTCCAAATTATAAATAGCATCTTTAAATTCATCGTAATTGTAATAACAATATCCGCCGTCGGATCTGTCAATATGTCCTTTCAAAACCTTACACTCTCCGTTTACGATAACCGGGCGTGAAAGTTTAAAGCTTTCAAGAACCACCATCGAAAGGCTTTCATATTTCGATGGCTGAACAAGGGCAACGGAGCCCGCAATAGCCGCATACTTTTCATCTTCATCGATAAATCCGAGAGAAATAACATCATTCCGTCCTTCAATATCAATTTCCGTTTTGCCCACAAGCACCAGTTTAAGATTGTCGGTGCAATCATTGCACTGTTCTTCTTTATATTTTTCAAAATAATCAAGAAGCTGACCTACATTTTTGGATTCGCTTACTCTTCCCACATAAGTAATATACCTGTCCAGATTGTATTTTTTCTTGAATCCTTCCACATCAATGTGTTCGGGAAGATCGACGCCGACACCACCTATCAGATAAGGTATACCGTAATTTTTGAATACATGACGAACAAGATTCCTTTCTTCTTCGGTATTAAAAAAGAACGCTCTCGGAAGACTGAACAGCTTTTTAAATATACCTATATAGAGTTCATATTCATCATGGGCAAGAGGTAAAAGAATTGACTTATCGGCTACCTCCGGAAGACCTTTCACGGTAGGATAATATAAATATGTAAAAAACACGAATACATCATAATCGTCTTTGTGTTCTTTTATATATTTAACCAAATCCGGAACGAGAGGTCCCTGCTCGTCTATCCACAGATTCTCAACTTCTTCCTGAAGTTCTTCATCTCCCGAATAATTATTTCTCAAAGACATGGATACATTTGAAAATGTATCCGTATTTCTTTCGGCAGTCACTCCGAATCTTCTTATTTTGACATTATTAAGCCACTCTATATCCTCTTTATATTCGTTTTTCCAGGTTATGTAATCCTTTGCCTTAGTTGTAAGAACATCAATATTACAAAACTCAGCCATGCGTTCCGCCAGAAAACGGCAATGCTGCTCCGCTCCGCCGTTAACTTCTTCACCGTATCTTTGAATAACAAAGCAAACCTTTTTATTTTTCATTCTTTTCTGCTTCCTCTAATCTCTGTTCCAACTTCATAACTTTATTTTCAAGAACATTAATTTGGATGTCCATTTTCTCAATAACATCCCATAATCTGCTGATTTCGCTTTCGGATTTTTCATTGTTTGTCTTTACAACGTCGTCAAGCTTCCTCAAATCTTTTTCTTTTTGTATAACATTTTCTATCTTTCGTTTTTGTTCACCAGCAAACTCTCTGAAAGAGTGATAATATTCCCTGATTTTATCCTTGCCGTCCATTTTTCGCACCCCCTGACTTTTTTGTATTTTACCATATTTATGTATATTATTCTTTAATTTATGTATTAAATTACCGGATTTGTGTAACAATTTCTTTACTTCAATCTGTTATAATATTTTATACATTATGGCTTTTTATTATAAAATCAGAGAAATCAATTAAGGGGGAACTATGGCTAATTACAATCCGGCTTCTTCTAAAGCCGAAGAATTTATCAATGAACGGGAAATTCTTGATACAATAAAGTATGCTCAGGAAAACAAAAATAATTTAGAGCTTATCCGTTCCATCATCGAGAAAGCAAAGCCGATAAAAACTTCTACGGGATATGTCTGCAAAGGTCTTACACACAGGGAAGCAAGTGTACTCCTTGCCTGTGAAGACGAAGAAATCAACAGTGAAATATACAAAATCGCAGAAGACATCAAATTAAAATTCTACGGCAACAGAATTGTTATGTTTGCTCCTTTATACCTTTCCAATTATTGTATAAACGGTTGTCTCTATTGTCCGTATCACGCAAAAAACACAACTATTCCGAGAAAGAAGCTTACTCAGGAAGAAATCCGAAATGAAGTTATTGCACTTCAGGACATGGGACATAAACGACTCGCACTCGAATGCGGCGAAGATCCCGTTAATAATCCCATTGATTATGTTCTTGAATCAATTAAAACAATCTACAGTATTAAGCATAAAAACGGTGAGATCCGCCGCGTAAATGTCAATATCGCCGCCACAACGGTTGAGAATTACAGAAAACTCAGGGATGCCGGAATAGGAACATATATCCTTTTCCAAGAGACATATAATAAAAAAGCATATGAGGAACTTCATCCGACGGGACCTAAACATGATTATGCATACCATACGGAGAGTATGGACAGAGCCATGGAGGCGGGAATTGATGATGTAGGTCTCGGTGTGTTATTCGGCCTTGACAATTATCAATATGAATTCGCAGCATTACTTATGCATGCAGAACACCTTGAGGCAGTCTTCGGCGTAGGCCCTCATACAATAAGTGTTCCGAGAGTTAAACCCGCCGATGATATTGATCCCGACGAATTTGACAATTCTCTTTCCGATGATATGTTCGTAAAGATTGCGGCATGTATAAGACTCGCCGTACCGTATACGGGTATGATTATTTCAACCAGAGAAAACGAGGAAGTCCGCGCAAAAATGCTCCACGCGGGTATTTCACAGTTAAGCGGCGGTTCCAGAACCAGCGTGGGCGGATATACGGAAAATGAACGTCCTCACGATACGGAACAGTTTGACGTATCCGATCAGAGGACACTTGATGAGGTTGTTCAATGGCTTATGGATAACGGACACATTCCTTCTTTCTGTACGGCATGTTACAGAGAGGGAAGAACCGGCGACAGATTCATGGAACTTTGCAAGAGCGGTCAGATTCTTAACTGCTGCCACCCTAACGCACTCATGACTCTTGCCGAATACCTTGTTGATTATGCATCGGACGGAACAAAAAATCAGGGCTTTGAAGTTATCGAACAGGAACTAAATAAAATTCCGAAAGAAAAGGTAAAGAAGATTACGGAAGAACATCTCTATGATATAGAACATTCCAACAGAAGAGATTTCCGATTCTGATAAAATATTCCGTTAATTATTAAACTTTTTGTATATATTTTTATCCTGTAAAAAAGACTTGTACATCATATTAAGAAGTTGAATCCGATTTTGATTATTCGATAATCTTCTTAACAGAGTACAAGTCTTTTTTCATGCAAAATTGTTTTTCTTAAAGTATTTCATCTTCCGATTTATTATATGCAGGCATCGGAAGTATTTTGTGCAGGTTTCTTATATGCAGTCTTTCAATACGCTCTTTTGAAACGGCATTGTCACAATCTCCGGAATAAATATATTTCTCCAGTTCTTCATATGTAAAACCGAGTTTTTCCTCGTCACTTGAACCGCTGAGACCGTCAGACGGCGTTTTATATATTAAATCGTCCGGAAGATTCAACTCCTTCCCTATCTGTAAGACTTCCGAAACCGTAAGTGATGACAGCGGGCTGAAATCCCCTGCGGAATCTCCGTATTTTGTGGAATATCCGACAAAATCTTCGGAATAATTACATGTATTAACAACCAGTCCGCCCTTGTCCAGGGATTGGGCCACCCCGTACAGTACGCTCATTCTTATCCTCGGCGGCATATTTATTTTGGCATCCCGGCTTATACCTTCTCTGTTATTTGACAATTTCTTAAAGTCATCGTTACTTTCAAATAAATCCAAGTATGCTGCAGTGATTTTTTTAATATTAATTTCAACATGTTTAATTCTCAAATATTCCGTAAGCCTGTAACTGTCGTCAATATCATTTTGTTCACCGTCAGGCATAATAACGCCGACAACACGGTCGGATCCAAGTGCCTCTGCGCACAGAGCAGCGGCTATGCTAGAATCCTTTCCTCCCGAAATACCTATGACCGCATATGCATCAGGTATACTTGATTCAAAATATTCTTTTATCCACTCTACTATTTTTTCTTTTGTTTTTGACGGTTCTTTTAACATTCGGTACTCCTAAAAATAATCATCACGAAAATATTATCGTAAAATTTAAACATACAACAGGCTGCTTACCGTGGCAATCATATCCGTGAAGCAAAAATCACATTTAATTACGAATCTAAATGTACATCATTGGGCTATGTGATGCAAATTATTATATAAATAAGCTTTAATAAAAAATCCGGACTTCCGTGTTTTAAAATACTATTACCGTGATTAATATGCTATAATCTACCCAAAACTTTGTTTACGGTTATTATAAGATTAAAGGAGGTTTAGCATATGGCAAATATAACGGAGGATAATCAATGTTTTCAATTTATATGTCCTAACTTTCCAAAATGTAAATGGACCCGTGCCGGACGATGCTGTGCCATAGAAGCAGATCCTTATGTTAAGGAAATAGACGAGAGTATGTGTAATAAGGACAATAATTACGCCTGTTTTGAACCTGATGAAAGGGTTATAAAATAATATCTTAAATTAAAAGCCTGATTATATAATATACGTTCCCGTATTTACGTAATCAGGCTTTTTAATCTAAATTCTATGATTATATTTTATTATTTACCGTATTTTTAACTTTGATTGTATCTTTAAGGATATCATTCCGGTGTATTACAATCTGCATACACCGTCACTGCATCCGTGTTCATGATTATCATCCGCAATATTTTTATGTGCATCATCCGCAACACTTTCCGTTTCATCATGTGATACATTATCTAAGTCCATTTCATCAAAAATAATTTCATCTTCATTATGTTCTTTTTTCATAGCTTCATTAACGGCGGTGATAAATGCATTTTCTTCAACCGCCCCCTCCAATCTTTTATTTCCTATAATGAAAAACGGCACTCCGTAAACTTCCGCTTCGTCTGCTTCTTTCTCGTCAGCTCTTACCTCATCGGTAAATTTATCGCTTTCCAATATATTAATAATATCATTCTTTGCAAGCCCGGATTCAACTCCGATTTTTATAAGGGTATCTCTGTCGCTTAATTCAAGTCCCTTTGCAAAATATGCATCAAATAAATTATTTATCAGTTTTTCTGTCGTTTCCTTATCTCCGTTTAACTGAGCTGCCTTAAGGAGTCGGTGTGCATCAAGAGTATTGGTATATCTCGACTTTGCGTAATCCATTTCCAGACCTTCCATACGGCCGAGCCTTGAAACTCTGTCAACGTGGTATTCAGCGCCCTTAGGACCTAATTTCATTCTTTTTGCGTATCTTTCCGCCGTTGTTCCCGTGCATTCTTTAGGCGCATTCGGATTTAACTCATAGCTTTTCATTTGAAGCTCAATGCTGTCTTCCATTCCAAGCTTTTTAACCGCTTTTAACAGTCTTGTTTCTCCTATATAACAATACGGACATGCGAAATCAGCCCAATAAGTAATCTTCATTTGTACCACTCCCCTCTTTAAATATATTACCGAATTATATCGATTTGTCAGAAAAACGTATTCATAAAATTATCAGTTAAATAATACGCCCGGCAATTGTCTGACTATTATGTCAGGTTCATTTGCGTATATATTAACTGACTACATAATATATCCATGTGAATTATAAAACAAATTATATTTTTAAAAAATATTTTACAAAATATAATTTTAGTCCATTTTTGTAACATTTTTGATAATATAAGTAAAAGACGCCTTTCTTTTAAGAAAGAAAAGCGTCTTTTATCATAAAAATATATCAGTTTATTCCGGCAGCATCTTTAAGTGCCTTAACGAACATAACGCCGTCCTGAGCACCGTTGACGGTAAATTCACCCTTTACGCCGTCTATAATTGTATAAGGCGTTCCGATTCCCATACTCTCTGCCTCTGCTTCATCTGCGCGAACTTCGGCTTCGAATTCATTTCCGTCCAAAACCTTCTCAACTTCATCTCTGTTAAGTCCTGCTTTTACCGCAACATCAATGAGTACTTTCTTGTCGCTGAGTTCCGCGTTGTCGGTAAAGAAGGCTTTGAATAATCCGTCAACAAGATTCTCCGTTACATTTAAATCTCCCTTTGACTGAGAAAACTTAAGAAGTCTGTTGGCGTCAAGAGTATTGGTATATCTTGCGGTTAAATAATTCAATTCCAAGCCTTCAAACCTACCCCAATCGGATATTCTTTTCATTGCCATCTTAGCTCCGGTAGGGCCGTAGTAATATCTCTTACATACAATCTGAACGGAAGAATCAACACATTCCTTAGGAGCGTTTTTATCGTATTCGAGACTTTTGTATTCAAATTCAACATCGTTTCTGTCAATACCCGCTCTCCTAATTGCGTCTTCCAGTCTGGCTTTTCCGATATATGAGTGCGGACATACAAAATCCAACCAATATGTAATCTTCATCTTACTTCCCCTTATAAACTTCTTATAATAATCTCCTGATTTAAAATCCGTTTAATAAAACGTGACGAAATATTATCTTTATATTTTAAACCTGCAATTACTCTTTACATTTTCCGACTTCGTCAAATACAGCCGTAACTTCAGTATCAGGTGCCTTTGTACATAAACTTACAATTACGTTTACACCGATTGCGATGATAAATGCAGGCAATAATTCATAAATATCCAAAGCTCCGCCCAACGGTCTTATTACGAACTTCCAAATAAATATTGCGGCTCCGCCTGCAATCATACCTGATATTGCTCCGAAGAAATTGGATCTTCTCCAGAAAAGAGCAAGTAAAACCACAGGTCCGAATGTAGCTCCGAATCCCGCCCAGGCAAATGAAACTATCTGGAATACGGAACTGTTTGGATTCCATGCAAGGAAAACTCCGACAACGGCAATGGCCAGCAGGCTTAAACGGGAAATAAGCAATAACTTCTTTTCCGAAATTTTCTTTTTGAAAAAGCCCACCAAAATATCGTTAGTTACACTTGATGATGCCGCAAGAAGCTGTGAGTCGGCCGTAGACATGGTCGAAGCAAGAATACCGCTTAAGATGATACCCGCAACTATGGCAAGTATCCATCCGTTTTGTGACAGCAGCGACGCAATCTCAACAATAACGGTCTCCGATGCAGATCCTTCAAGAGTGTTAATGGAACCGTTCTTTGAAAGAGTTAATCCGATAACTCCTATTAACACGGATATTGCCATTGCTACCAAAGCCCAAATTGATGCAACTCTTCTTGAAGTCTTAAGCTTGCTTACATCTTCAATGGCCATAAATCTTAAAAGAATATGAGGCATTCCGAAATATCCCAATCCCCATGCCAATGTGGAAATAATATTTATAAACGAATAAGACTTCGCCGCTCCCGTAACGGGATCGTGAGTTTCGGTAAATGACAGATATCCGGCAAGACCTGACGCATTCTCTATTACCTTTTCCATGCCTCCGGCGGCATAAACGCCGAATCCGAGGACGATAAACAAAGCTACGGTCATTATAATACTTTGTATAAAGTCGGTTGTGGATGCGGCAAGGAAACCTCCGAGCATGGTGTAAAGTATTATAACAATTGCGCTGATAATCATGGCCAAATGGTAATCAATTCCAAACAGACTGTTAAAAAGCTTTCCGCATGCCGCAAATCCCGATGCGGTATACGGAATAAAGAATACTATTATCCAAACAGCGGCAAGAAGCGTTAAGTATTTCCTTTTATCGCCGTATCTGTTGGAAAAGAATTCCGGTATGGTTATTGATTTTGTCTTTTCCGTATAAATTCTAAGTCTTCTCGAAACAATCAGCCAGTTTAAATATGTACCTGCGGCAAGACCTATAATTGTCCATCCCACATCAGCCAAACCGGTCAAATAAGCAAGTCCCGGCAATCCCATAAGCAAATAACTGCTCATATCACTGGCTTCCGCACTCATTGCGGTAACTAACGGCCCCAGCTTTCTTCCTCCGAGATAAAAGTCCCCCATTGTTTTGTTCTTATTGGAGAACTTAAATCCGATACCGACCATTGCCGCAAGATATGCAATCATGGCCAGTAACATTAATATTTGCGCTGAACTCATAAATTTCTCCTAACAGTTAAATTTTACAAACATAAAACAGTTTATAAGTACATTCAAAAATTGTCGCATCTCACATCTGAGTTAACAGACAGTTAATATAAATTTTATCATTTTTATAAAATAAACGCAATTAGACAAAAAGCAACGAAATAATGATATGTATTCATTTTCATAAACAAACATATCACTATTCCGTTGCTTTTATAAATTTTATGTTATAAATAACCGCGGTTTCTGAGCAGCCAGATCCATAACGTCATTGTAAATGAACTGAGAAGTGTACTGAGTGCCGCCGACCCGGCCGAAACACTTCCTTCATGTCCCATGTTTTTAGCCATAATAAATCCGCCCACCGTGGACGCCGAACCGAGCATAACAATAATCGCAATAAGCTTTTCACCGTCAAATCCAAACCATACGGCAAAAGGCGCAAATAATACAACAAATAAAATAAGCTTCATAAATACCGAAAGAATAACGGGACCCTTTTGTTTAATTATACTTCCGAAATCCACCATTGCTCCCATGGCAAGCAGTCCGAGAGGACTTGCGGTACGGCCTATGTACGATATCGTTGTTTCGGCCATGACAGGAAGGCGAATGCCCGTCAAAGACCATGCAAAGCCGAAAATAATTCCCCAGATAATCGGATTCTTTACTATACCCGTGACCGAGGATTTTATTTTCCCGCCGTCAACACCGGTATTGGTCGGGTTCATTAACGACAGAACAATGACAGCCGAAATATTATACAGCGGCACGCACCCAATCATCATAAGCGAACCTACGGTTGCCGAACCGTAAATATTTTCAATATATGCCATACCCAAAAGGGAAGCGCTGCTTCTGTATGAAGCCTGAACCACCTCTCCTCTTACACTGCCGTCTTTAAGGAAATGTGATACACCCCATGAAATTAATACGCTTATAAGAGTAACGGCAAAACAAAAAATAACATAACCGGTATCCCATATGGCAAATATATCCACATTATGCAGCTGGATAAACAGATTGGCCGGAAGAGCAACCTTAAAAACGAATTTATTAATACCGGAGGCAAGGTTTTCACTTAACAGGCCGATCTTTCTGAATACGACTCCGAGCATCATAACAAAAAATATCGGCATTGTTGCATTTAAACTGTAAAAAAGACCGTCCATACCTTAATGTCACCCATTAATAAGTCCTGTAATAAATACGGCAACTATAAGTATCGGAAGACCTATCATAAGATAATATCTGCTCCAGGCAGGAATCTTAAGTCCCTTTCCTTCATTGACTTCTCCGATGTAACAGTCATATCCCCATCCCCATTTTGTTGTACAGAATGCGGTAAACCACAGAGCACCGACAGGCAACAGAATGCTGCTTAAGATAAAGTCTTCACTGTCGAGAATACCTCTTCCGCCTATTAAATGCACTCCGGAAAGCAGGTTGGAACCGAGAGCACAAGGAACAGATCCGATAAGAATTATTATTAAGTTAATAATTACGGACTTTCCTCTTGATATTCCCTTACTGTCCACTAAATTTACCGTAATATTTTCAAATACGGCTGTTACCGTGGAAAAGCTGGCAAATGTCATGAAAAGGAAAAACAGCGTTCCCCATATCCTTCCTCCTCCCATATGTATAAATATCTCGGGAAGAGTAACAAATATTAATGAAGGTCCCGCATCCGGCGCAACACCGTAGCTAAAGCATGCAGGAAAAATAATAAGTCCAGCAACTATCGCCACAAATGTATCCAATGCCGCAATGGTAACGGCTTCGTTTCCCAGAGTGTGCGACCTGTCCATGTAACTTCCGAATATCTCCATGGAGCCTATTCCGACACTGAGAGTAAAAAACGCCTGGTTCATTGCTCCGACAATTACATTCCCCAATCCTACCTGATTGACATGGTTTATATCCGGCATAAGATAGAACTTAACGCCTTCTCCCGAACCCGGGAGGGTTAAACTGTTAATTGCAAGTATGATTATAAGACCGAGCAATGCAATCATGATTATCTTGTTGATATTTTCCAGACCGTTTTTAACGCCCAAACTGATTACGGCAAACCCGAGAATTACTATAATCGACATAAAAAGGATTTGCTGGAACGGATCCGATATCATGCTCTCATACATATATGAAGAAAAAGATTTTCCGTCAACATTTACCGGCGAATCAAATTCTCCCGTAGCAAACTTCCATGTATAATTAAGCATCCATCCGGCAACCGTGGTGTAATACATCATAAGGATATAATTTCCCACCAGAGCAAACCAGCCGTGAACATGCCAAAAACTTCCTTTTCTCTCAAGCTGCCTGTAGGCTGACGTAGTACTCTTCTTTGTAGCTCTTCCTATAGCCAGTTCCATGGTCATAACCGGTATTCCCAAAATTGCCAAAAATACCAAATATAAAATTACAAATACGGCTCCTCCGTTTGAGCCTGCCATATACGGAAACTTCCAAACGTTTCCTATTCCTATGGCACACCCCGCACTTACAAGAATAAATCCGAGACGTGACTGAAAACCTCTGCTATTTTCCATAATATTCTCCCTAATAAAATATTTGTGTATTCTAACACATTTATTTTAAAAAAGAAATTTCAGAAGAATAATTATCCGGTAATAATCCGAAATTACTGCGAAAATCATTACCATATGATAATTATGTAAAAATTACTTATTTTTGAACAAAAAAAGAGCTGATTTAATAGTCCGCTCTATACATAATTAAAATTGTATCTATTGTTTTCATCAGTGTTTGTATATTGATAATATGTTAGAGTTTTGTGGAGTTACAAGTCTTATAAACTTACATTTATGGTCGCAACTGAGGATGACCGTTTTAGAGCCGTATGAAATTACAAGTATCTGAAACTCGCTTGTCTGCCTATTCTTTTTTCTGCCATATATTCCCCTTAGTTAAATAATTCAATTATCGGAATAGCCTCTTTAAGAGTTCGCGCTATTTTTTGCATTGTACTGTTCTCTCTTAAAAACTCTACCCCGTCATATGTTATTTCGATGTTTTTATAATTAAAATATACTACGTCCCCGCCGAATACGACTTTATAATCTAAATTTCGTATATATCCTTTTTCTTGTAGTTAAATAAGCACGTTTTGTAAATAATCTTCACTGATTGGAAAGTCTTTTGTAAACGGTTGTATATAGTATTTATCTTGCTCTTGTTTGCCTTTTAATACTTTGTATAGATATACTAATATCTTACAAAACAAAACTGGCATGTCGTCTTTAGCCATAAGTTAAACCTCTTTAAACAGTATTATGTCTGATATCTTAATTTCTTGGCAAGGGTATTCTGGCCAATTAACAGCTATAATCGTTATCTTTTCTTCATTGGAATCATCATCAAAACCGTGATCATAATCAATCATCTCTCCAACAAACATATTGCCGTTTTTCTTTTCTACCATAACACGTTTACCAATATATTTTTCATAATCAACCATGTTTACCTCCTTGGATATATATGATACCCGTTTTTTGAATATATAATCATACTAATACTTTGAATTTAATCACATTGTAATCAATCTTTAGCCATGTTTAATTCCCTTTGTTGTTATAAAAAATTCTGTCATACAACCTTTCGAGTTCAATGCCTTTTTCGTTTATTTCATCATTTTCTTTAAATCCTATTTCAAGCATTTTTACCGATATTTCTTCAAGTACATCATTAATGGGCATTGTTTCATTAACTTTAATATTATATTTTTTCAATATTTCAAATTCTACGTCACCAATTTTAGTCATTTTTTATTTCAGTTCCCTTTATAACTTAGCGGGTTTGTTTGTATTAAATTTCCTGTTGTGGGATTAATTGAAACTTCAACCTTCCTCCCTTTAAATAATTGACTGAACCCATGCTCGTTTCTGCCATATACTCACCTTAACTTAACACCACATAACTAATATTTCTTCTGTAATTTCTTCGTTGTTTTTTAACAATTCTATTAATTTCCATCGTGCATGGGAAGCATGATTTAAACACCATTCATAACCTTGCGGAAGTTTACAGCTTAATATTACTTCTGTTTTTGTTGATACAATTATATGTCCGGGAAACGTGCTGTCTTCCGGATATATATCACACTCAATAGTGTTATCACTCTTTTTTATATTTTTTAATCTTACCATTGTATTCTTCAATAACTTCTCTTATTAGTTTTTTGTATTTTTTTTCAAGTTCAATTGTTTTTTTGAATCCTATACCATCTAAAAGATTTTTATTTTCATTAGGCTGTATTTTAGAATATTCTTTTATCCACTCATCTTTTAATTCTTCTATTTTTTTATTTTTTTCTTCTTCTGTCATATTTTATGTATCCTTCTTTTTTTATTTCAATCATAACTAAATGCTGAAAATCAACTTCCTTAGATAAATCCATATTTAACATTGCTTTGTGATAGTATTCACTATATGAAACATTTGAGATGTCTTTTAAGGCACTCATTGAGTAATCAAATTCAGGGTTGGAACATAAAAAATTCCTGATGTTCTGATTGTTTTTTAAGAATTCAAAATCATCGCCGCCAAAAGATGTTATGCCGTTAGCTTTGGGATGATTATGTAATACTGTAGAACCATTTAAGTCACAATTAAAGATTTCTACGCTTATTTCTGAATTGCTCTTGAAACCTATTAACTTCCCGTTAGATTGTATTACAAAAGCATTTTCTACAGTATCATATCTAATTAAATACCGGCATATCATCTTTAGCCATTTACACCTCAACAACACTTACAATATCTACTATCTTTATTTCCTGATATGGATGTTCTGCCCAATTAATTGCATGAATAATAATTGTTTCTATATTTGTGTCATCATTAAATCCGTTATCATAGTCTAAAATTTTACCTGTAAATATGCTATTATCTTTTGTTTTTATAAGAACTTTTTTCCCAACATATTTCTCATAATCAATCATTCCTACCTCCTTTGGTATATATGATACCCGCTTTTTGAATATATAATCATGAATCTATTTGTCTCTATAGCAACTCCATTTTGATCTATATATACACCAATAGTACGCTCTGCAGTAATCCTCTCTTTTTTCAGCCATTCGCCTTTATACTCTATCAAATCTCCTTTACCAGAAAATTCGTTGTATAAATCTTCGACCGTTTTTTTATCTCCATATATATAAATCTTACCAATTCTATAATTAGGGATATTAAATATGTGTTCTCTTTGTTTATTAACCTTTAATACGTCTTTGATGTATAGCATTTTTCTTGTAGTTCAATAAGTACGGTTTGTAAATAATCTTCGCTGATTGGAAAGTCTTTAGTTAACGGATGTATGTAGTATTCGTCTCGTTCTTGTTTGCATTTTAATACTTTGTATAGATATATTAGTACTTTACAAAATAATACTGGCATATCATCTTTAGCCATAATTTAAACCTCTTTTAATATTGCTAATGTGGGGTTTTCTTTTTTAAATATTTCTTTCTGCTCCGGTGTAAGTTCATTGTATTCAGAAAAAAAGTTATATAAAGTTTCTCCGTCAAAAGAAAATACATGTTCGCCAACTTTGTCGTAAATATCTAACCAATAAATTTTATCACTTTCATTTTTTTATATAAACTATACTTACTATATTTCCCTTTTTTATAATTACTTGACACGTCCATGCGCCCCCTTCCATTCCTTGCGGAGTATTTATAAATTGCAATAATTTCGAAAACTCATTATTTTTACCTAAACTTTCAACATCAATAAGATAGCTGTTTTTCTCATATTTAATTCCTGTAGAAGTTTTATTACTTGATACGGTTCCAAATCTTTCCCTTAACGCTTTATTATTTAACGGATAAAATTTGTTAGCCATTACTAAATGGATGTTGCAATTCTAAATATTCTAATTCACCGTTATTTTTTCGTACTATTGCCGCATGTTCACCAGTAGCTAATATGTATTCTTTCTTCTCTTCAACCTTGGATAATAACTTTTTTACGGCCATCTTATCGCTATTGTGCTTTTCTATATATGATTTTACACCGTTGAATTTGCTTATTCTGTCTAACGTTTTATAACTTGAAAAAAATCTTGACTTTCACCACCTCTAAAGTCGTTCACTTTATACCCTGCTTTATTGCCTGCATATGCATAAGCTAACGACGCACATGAACCCTCCGTTTCATCGCCACCCGATATATTTTTTATAATTTCCTCTGTACTCGATTGTTTTTCATACATCTTAACTTTGTAAGATTTTATGTTCCTTTTTAAAATTTCTTTCCTTACTTCGCTCATTCCTGCGATTGATTCTGCTTTTTTTATGTTTTCAATGTCAACCTTGCTTGCGGAATATTTCTTTTTTGTGTGTGCATTCTGATATATCCCGCTTCCGTTATCATACTCGACTAAACATCTGCAATTTGCATTGTTATAATCTCTCCCAGATTTACTCCTGATGCTTTTGAAAGAACCTCTGCCTTTGCTTTTGCGTCTGTTACCGCATTTGCCAACAACTCGTTTTTGCATTTCTCCGGCTCCGCTACCGTATATTCAATACGAAACTCTGGTCTTACCGGAGAATGTCCAAGTTTATATAGTACCTTACCCAAGCCTCTTAAACACCACCTCAAACCGTCCATCCTCTACATGAAAAGACGGACATACATGCCCGCCTTCTCCATGGTTATTTTATCGTTTTATTTTTTAACTATCGTTTCTATGAATTCAAATTTTCTCTGCGTTTCTTTACGGTAATAATCAATCCCGTTCCGGAAAGAATTGATAGTATAAACAGCCATACAATCGGTGTGTTGTCCCCGGTTTTAGGTACATCATCCTTCTTATCAGTTCCACTCGATGGCTTGTCATCAGAGGAATCGCTATTGTTATTATCATTCTGGTTGTTATTACTGTTATCAGACACATCCGGTGTCTGGCTTTCCTGCTTAAAGGTAACTTCTATGGTGTGATTCGCATTTACATCTCTAAAGGTGTAGCTTGTGGTTGCTGTCACTTCCAAACCGTCCACCTTTAAGGTATCAATCACATAGTCGGATGACGGACTAATCGTAAATGTCTGACTGCCCCCTGCTGCAACCCCGACAGCTCCGCTAGGAGTAATACTTCCGTTTGCTCCGGCTGTGGCTGTGATGGTGTACTCTGTCACAGGGACTGCTTCATAATTTGCTTTCACGCTTACTGCTTCTGCAGGCATGGTGAAGGTAGTTGTTTCACTCGTACTGCTTGCAAGTGTAATCGTTCCGCTTACTACTTCCCATTCCTTAAACTGCTGTCCGCTTGGTGCTGCCCCCGCTGTAATCGTTACCGTCTCGCCCTGTACATATTGCCCGGTGCCGCTTCCGTTCGTTACAGTCACAATATATTTCGGTACCGGAATCTGAATGGTATAGGTAAATGTCTCTACACTACTATCCTGCATACCGTTCTTTACAGCGATTGCCTTGATGGTGGTTGTAATACTTTGTCCTTCTGTTCCTGTCACTGCAATCGGTGTTGTGTACTTTTGCGTGGTTCCACCAGTTATTGTAGGTTCACTTCCATCGGTTGTATAGTAAATCGTTGCTCCCTCTGTGGAAGAAGTAAGTGTTACCGACTGATTCTCTGTATAAGTTCCGGCTGTCGGATTTGCTGTCGGTACTTTAACAATGTCTGCCGCAATGACTGTTACACTGACTGTTATATTTAAGTCTACATTATCCGGATTATCAATGCCTTGTGGAAGTGTCACGGTTCCCTTTACGGTAAAGCTCTGCTCGGTAAATACGGACGGGTCATAGCTTCCACTTGCAAGGTTTGTCAGATCCCATGTCGCATCTGCTGTTGTGATACCGGTATCTTCCGTTACAATTGTCACAGTTGCCGGCAGTCCCAGTGCTGCGGCAGTCTTTTCCGTTCCGTTTGCCACACCATCTATGGCAGTCGGCTGAATGATGCTGATAAGCTTTGGATTTTTCACAGTTAATGAAAGTTCGGTTGTATTCGGAGTCTCGTTTCCATTTCCCTGCACAAAGCTTTCACCCATTGGATTATAGCTTACGGTCAGTGTATAGATTCCTACTGAAAGTGTCTGTAAATATTCCTTCTTGAAGGTAATCTCTCCATTTCCGTCCACGGTATAATCCGTTCCATTTGTGAGATCACTGCTTCCGTTTTTAATGCCCGCAACTGTGTTTCCATTCAATATTACATTTGCTGTCACATCACCTGTTACGTTCTTTACATAAGTAACCGCTGTGGTATCCGCAGCGGAATCCGTATATACAACAATTCCATCCGAATTCACAATTGTAGTATTGCCTGCATCATCCGTGACTTTTGCATAGACAATTTTCTTACTGCTGGCATTTATGTCAAACTCATCTGAATAATCTGTCCATGGTATGCTGTCTGACTGTACTTCTGTTAATGCTAATTCGTTGTCAGACAAGTAGTATTTTATCGTCGGACTTGCTGTCACATTGTCGGATGCAGTTATGGTTACCTCTTTGGTATTCTTAAAGAAATGTCCAAAGGTTACTGTATTCCAGAACTTATTCCAGCTGTTTGTGTCAATCTTTATCTCTGCCGCTGGTGCTGTGGTATCCGGAATCTCAATCTTATAACTAAATGTTGAAACACTACTGTTCTGCATTCTGTCCTTTACAGCGATTGCCTTGATGGTAGTTATAATACTTTGTCCTTCTGTTCCTGTTACTGCTATCGGTGCTGTGTACTGTTGCGTGGTTCCGCCAGTTATTGTTGGTTCGCTTCCATCGGTTGTATAGTAAATCGTTGCTCCCTCTGTAGAAGAAGTAAGTGCTACCGACTGATTATCTGAATAAGTTCCGGCTGTCGGATTTGCTGTCGGTGCTCCAACTGTGCCTGCCTCACTTATGGTAATAGTAATGGTCGTAGTTAGTGGAACTCCGTTAGCATCAATACTGTCCGGACATGTTACCGTACCAGTTAAGGTTACGGTCTGCTGGGTTAATACAGCAGGGTCATAGCTTCCGCTTGCCGGTGTAGTTGTATTCCATGTGACCGGTGCACTACTTACCGTATTACCTTCTGTCACAATCCCAACCGTTGTAGGCAGATTCATAGCACTATAAGCGGTTCCGTTCGCTACTGTTATTGCCTGAGGTGCAGTGATACTTGTCAATTTATCTTTTGCTGTGGCAGGAAAAGCATATGTTACTGTAAGCGTTCCGTCAGCATTCTTAACACTTGTTGCATCATTACCCTCTATGGTAGCTTTCGGGGAATCAATAAATTCGTAGTCTTCATCTGCTGTAAGTGTAACGCTTGCCGTGTAGCTTGTATGATATCCTGCTTTAGTATCACCTGGTGTCCATCTAATCAGGTGTGTGGTACCGCTTACACCTGTGGTTACGCATTCTGCTTCGGGATCTAATGGGGTATTAGGCACCGGAGTATCAATACCTGTAATGGCTACAGATGTGATACTTTCCTTTGCTGTGGTAGGAAAAGCATATGTTACTGTAAGCGTTCCGTCATCATTCTTCTTAACACTTGTTGCGGAATTACCTAATACAGTAGCTGTCGTGGAATCCGTAAATTCGTAACCTGTAGCTGCTGTAAGCTTAATACTTGCGGTGTAGCTTGTATTATATCCGGCTGTGGAATCATTTGGTGCCCATGTAATCTGTGGTGTGGTACTGCTTACTCCTTCGGTTACGCATGATGCCCCGGTATCTAATGAGGTATTAGGCACCGGAGTATCAATACCTGTAATTTCTACAGATGTGATACTTAATATTTCGGTTGCCCCTACCGCATAAATTAAATTTTCCGTGCTGTCTGTAGTTTCCAGCCAGATTTTGCAGTCGGATAAATTTATATCTGACGACAAACTAAGTGCTGACTTGATAGCCGAAGCATTTACCGTTTCTGATGTATCAATCTTTTTACTGTAATACCAGTCGTTTATTCCGTCATTACCCTGTACAACAAGTGCCACGGTTTGCGATGTACTTCCCTTCGCTGCCTTAATATCACCTGTTGTGGCATTATAGGTTACTGTACCAATATTCTTACCTGTTCCGTTAAGTCTTAAAGTCATCGCCGTACCGCCTGTTAGCGTTCCCCATACTGGATCAGATGATGCTGCTGTCGCAGCAGATGCAAAGAAAACAGATGACAGATTCAGATTGGAAGCGGGCCGAACAGCGAGCCCGTTGCTAACACGGAAGTTAAAGCCGACAGAACTGCCCGGCTTAGCGACCATCGCACTGGTACCACCATAATTGGCGCGAGGCGAGCGCAGCCAGAACCAAGCTCCGCTGCTCCAGTAACTACTCATGGCAAGTACTGTACTGTCACTGGTTCCTGCCCACAGTTTTTTATCATTAGCATAATCTCCCTGTAATGCATACAGCGTGTCTGTGGTGGTATAGGTCACACTACTGTTATTCGTATCCTTCGTTGTCACTGTGGTGTCATTCATCAAGCCCTGCTCGGCTGTGGTGAAGTAGGATGTATCCGTAGCCATATTCTGCAGTGCCACACGAAGGTCACTTGCTCCGTAGTGGTTTGGATATACTTCTGATGGATTACTTGCATATACACCAAAACTTGATTGAAAAGCCTTATTGTTGGAAGAATCATCCTCAAACTTCTGTCCTGTTGCTATGGGGCTTGCGGCAAAGATGATGGTATTATCCCCTGATACACCCTCATCCTTTCCTAAGATGTACCACTGCTGTGCTGTTCCACTGCTGTTTTTACCAAATACAAGCTTTCCAATATTTGTGGCATTACCATCTGAATCCGGAGCAAATTCATTCTTCAACTGCTCCTTTGTGGCATAGGCGGACACACTTGGTTCCGTTCCCGAACCGGGTGCTGCCAGCACCTTATTTGCTCCGCCTGACATGGCAGGAGCCAGTCCTGCTACCATGGCAAGTGAAAGAACAAACGCCATTCCTTTCTTAAAATTATGCTTGCATCTTTTCATCTGAATCCTCCTTGGATTTTGTAAATATAGTATTGGAATAGATATGTTTTCTTAATTTCCATTTATGTCCATGCTTTAAATGTCCATCTTTATTAGTCAGAAAAAGCACCAATAAATACATACATCTTATCCATGTACATATTTATTGATGCTTTTATCCGTTTCCTTTTATGAACAGTCGAAAAAAAAGCGCAGTCAGAGTGCTGTGCTGTGCTGTGCTGTGCTGTGCTGTGCTGTGCTGTGCTGTGCTGTGCTGTTAAAAAGCATTTCATAATCTGACACACCTGTCAACCTACCGTTAAACATAATTTATGATATTATACCAAAAAAAATTGGAAAAAGTCATCTGTTTTTGTGATGGTTTTAAGATTAGTATATTATATATGCTTATATTCTTTTCTCTTGTAACTGTAAATTTTTCACTCTTCTTACCGTTTTCTTCCGTATCTTTT